>NZ_JASOER010000040.1:0-1014 GCF_030212665.1 Pauljensenia sp. UMB9872
TGACGCGACGCCAGCTGATCACCACTTCACCGACCACCTGGGACCGTACCCACGCCTGGTGCTGGGACACCCGCCCGACCTGGCCCCAGACCGGGGAAATACATGACCAAGTTTTTATCGACGGCACCTATATCGGCTACAACTGGTGCGTGCTCACCGCCGTGTGCTACCAGGGTGTGATCGCCTACCAGCTCTGTCACCGCGAGAACAAGGAAGCCTACCGTGCGTTACTCAACCAGATCCCTGCCCCTGTGATTGTCACAACCGACGGCGACAAAGGCGCCCTCGCCGCGATCAAATCCTGTTGGCCACAAACCCGGATCCAACGCTGCCTGGTCCATGTCCAACGCAATATTCGTCGTGTGACCACCAGCAGACCCAAGACAGTCCAACACAAAGCTCTCTACCAGTTGGGTTTGAACCTGACGAAAGTCACCACCGCCGAGCAAGCACGTGCCTGGGAGAAAGCCCTCTTCGCTTTCCATGAACTCTACGATTCCTGGCTGAAAGAACGCACCTACCGCGATCACGTCCACACCATCCCCGGCTTTGTCAGTGCCAATCAGCAATGGTGGTACACCCATCGCGATACTCGACGAATCGTGTCCGCACTGGACCGCTACGTGAAAAGCGGTGTCTTGTTCACCTACCTCGATCCCACCATTGCAGTCACCACCCCGATCGCATCCACCACCAACAGGCTCGAAGGAGGCACCAACGCTGTCCTGAAAGCATTCCTTCACACCCACCGCGGCCTGTCCGAGCCACGCATGCTGACCGCGATCGATTACTTCCTCTACTCCAGGTCCGTTGATCCCCAACCCCTGGAAACATTCATGACCAACACGATCACCACGCCCTCACCACGGCCGGAACAAAGCCATGAAGGACCCGCCCAAATCGATTCCCACATCAACCATCAAGCCCCGTGGGAAGACGGCCTCACCATCCGCAAAGGCTGGCTCAGAAACTAACAACACGCCACCATAAGCAACTAATTTTGGGTATTAACCC
>NZ_JASOER010000016.1:0-50546 GCF_030212665.1 Pauljensenia sp. UMB9872
ACCCGCCCCGACGGTAGTACTTACTGACGGCGGGGCAGGCATCGCCAAAGCACTACGTTTGACCTGGCCACAAAGCCACATCCAGCGCTGTCTTTTCCATATTCGGGCTAACACCATCACTGATCTAACCCATAACCCACAAAGCCCGGCTGGTAAGACACTACTGGGACTAGCAAACCAGCTGATGGGCGTTAAACCCCCGAAGACGCCAGAAAGTGGCTTAGCCTGTTACAACACTGGTATCAGGTATATCGCGATTACATTAACGAGAAAACCTACGCTACCGAGCCAGGATCAAGGAAATGGTGGTGGACACACAAGCGGGCCCGAAAAGCCTATAAACGTCTTGAACGCCTAGCCCAGTCCGGTTACTTATTTACCTGGCTCGACCCGAAATTCACCGGTCTTGATATTCAACGCACTACCAGCCGCCTTGAAGGCGACATCAACGCCGCAATCCGACGCCTACTAAACACCCACCGCGGCCTATCCGAACCCCACATGAAAACAGCGGTCGAATGGCTGTTAAACCAAAAATCTATCGACCCGGCAGACCCTATCACCTGGCTGACACATCACCGCCACAACACCAGCCAACAACCCCCACACCCAGCCACCACCGACCCAATCGGCCCGACCGGCTACGACACCGCCATCGACTACAACCCCGCCTACCAAGACGGCTCCCTACACATCCGCAAAGGCTGGGCAGGACGATAAACCAGCCACGACACGCCGAGACCATACACACATTTTGGCCATTAACTCCCATTATGCCCTCGTCAGTGCAGGAAACTCCTTGCGAAAACAAAATCCCGGAACCGCACGGTTCCGGGATTCATCTGGGTGGCTGACGGGACTCGAACCCGCGACGTCCTGGACCACAACCAGGTGCTCTACCAACTGAACTACAGCCACCATTGAAGCGCTTAGCGCAACGGAGAAAACTCTAGCAAATAAGTCACCTCAAATGAAAATTGTACTGGGCACTAGCGCGTGTCATTCGCCACGTCGCGCCAATCAACCGCAAAGCCACACCAAGCATGGCGCCACGTGCCTCTCTCCTCCTCTTCGATGCCTGCCCCCTGCGCGCCCAAAGAAAACGCCCCGAAGACCGTCCAGGCCTTCGGGGCGTCCTCACTCAAGCGAGATGCTCACCAGTGCGCACGCACCGAGATTGCGTCAGCAAAGTTTCCGAGGGCATCTGGCGTTGCGCCCAGGTACAGGTCAGCGTCGACCAAGGACACTTCCATGACTAGGAACGAGCCCTTACCGTCCGGCACCAGGTCCACGCGGTTGAACAGGAACTGTTCGTCGCGTCCGATGCGTTCCTTCACGTATGCGTGCAGGTTACGACGGATTTCTTGGCCCCACTGCCATGCGACAGAGTCGGCTGCCTGAGCGGTGACGACTGCTTCGTGCATGCTCGGGTCGGTGACAGATGCGGGGTGCAGCTGCGCGCGCTTCACAACAGCGTGCGAGACCAGACCGTTGAAGAACACCAGCGAGATCTCACCGTTGGTGTCGATTTCTTCGAGGTAGCGCTGAACCATGACCGCACGTCCTTCGCCCAGCAACTGCTGGACCTGCGCGATGGCGGCTTGACGCTGCGGGGTAGAAAGAGTGGTGTATCGGCCGATATCACGCACGCCGGACGAAACGGCGGGCTTGACAATGAACTCACCAGAGGCCGGGAATCGTGTGTGGATCTGGTGCTTCGACAGGTTCTGCTCAGGTTCCAGCCAAGTGGTGGGAATGGTGGGCAGACCGCGCTTCGCCAGCGAGCGCAGATAGGTCTTGTGCGTGTTCCATTCGAGGATGTCGGGGTGATTCAGGATTCGCGGAACCTTCTTGGTCCATTCGAGGAAGGTGTCGCGTTGCAGCGGGTAGTCGCTGACCGAGCGAACGATGACCATTCCGGCTTCGTTCCAGTCCACGTCCGGGTCGTTCCAGACTTTAATTTGGGGGTCGCATCCGCGTTCCGCGAGCGCGTCCAGCAGCCCTTCCTCACCGTGGTAGAGGTTCGGCATTGCTGATGATGTCACCAGTGTGACTTTGGGCTTCGTCGTCATAGTTTCAAAGATACCGAATCGGCGCGCGCTTGTGGGAGTTAAGTCCTGAGAGCCGGCGCACGCCACAGTGGTTGTTTGTTCGCTCATCGACGAGGCCGCCTCCACGTGGAAACCGTCTGACTACTACAGGGGCGGGGCACACCGCCTAAGATCAGGCAGGGGCGTAGCCAATTTGGGTACGCCCCTTCCCGTTGTCATCATCGGCTCGGTACTTATCGCAATCCGAGTTCCCGATCGAGCGCTTCTTCAAGAAGCGTGTCGATCAAGCTGGTGTAGTCGAGTCCTCCTTTTGCCCACATTTGCGGGAACATGGAGATCGGCGTGAATCCGGGCATGGTATTCACTTCGTTGATGATGACGGACCCGGTTTCTTCATTGTGGAAGAAGTCGACGCGTGCCAGACCTTCGCATTCCAAAGCGTCGAACGCGCGGGCAGCCGTGTCGCGGATCTTCTTTTCGAATTCGGGCGCCACGTTTGCCGGGCATACTAGGCCGATGGCTTCGGTGTCGACGTATTTGAGTTCGTAGTCGTAGAACTCGCCTTCGGGGACCTCGATTTCACCGAGGGGCGCGGTGCGCGGGTGTCCCGTGGCGGATCCGAGGACGCCGCATTCGATTTCGCGTCCAACGATTCCGGCTTCGACGATGACGCGCGGGTCAGCGTTTTGCGCTTCCTTGATGGCGACTGCAAGCTCGCCCGCGGAATCGACTTTGGTGATACCGATGGAGGAGCCTGCGCGACAGGGCTTCACGAACACAGGGTATCCGAGTGAGTTCACGCGGTCGGTGCATGCCTTGGGGTCTTCTG
This sequence comes from Pauljensenia sp. UMB9872, assembly GCF_030212665.1. Lineage (NCBI taxonomy): Bacteria > Bacillati > Actinomycetota > Actinomycetes > Actinomycetales > Actinomycetaceae > Pauljensenia > Pauljensenia sp. UMB9872. Next base: position 2,881 of record NZ_JASOER010000016.1, read on the forward strand.
CCCATTGAAGAGCGGTGATGAGTTCCCACTGCCCCACGTCGATTCCGGCTGCGGCAAGCACGGTCTTCGTCAGGTGCTTATCCATAGAGATTGCGCTGGAGGTGACGCCGCATCCGACGTAGCGGACGTTCGCCATCTCGAAGAGGCCCTGGATGGTGCCGTCTTCGCCGTAGGGGCCATGCAACAGAGGCAGGACAACGTCAACGTGTCCGAGGTCTTCAACGCCGGTAACGTGGGAGTCTAAAGCCGAGGGATCGCCTTCGTAGGTGACGTCAAGTAGCGACCCAGAACCGGGAGCAAGGACAACGCGCGAGGCACCGGCTGTCACGCTCTGGCCGTGTCCGTCTTTGAATTCCAACGCCGAAGGGTCATCGGCTACGCGCACCCATTCCCCATCGTGAGTAATACCGACGGGCAGAACATCCCACTTCTCGCGATCAATTGCGCGCAGAATTCCGGCCGCTGTTGCGCACGAAACCTCGTGCTCACCTGAGCGTCCTCCAAAAACGATGAGGACGCGACGCTTTCCAGTTTCAGTCATGCGTTAAGAGTATCGCCACCGCGCGCACGTTCGACTACGCGGTGGCGGTGTGCCCGTTTACTCGCATTGCCACGGCCACGCTCGACATATTTTCACGCTGCGCGTGAACGCCGCCCGAACAAGGGCGCGAATAGGAATCTCAGAGCAGTGAGATCTCCCAGCCATCCATCTTTTGGGGGCGTGAGAGGAGCATCTGCCCCATCTGTTCGATCGTGGCGTCACCGCTGACAACAGCCCAAACGGCTGCGCTGATCGGCATATCGATGCCCAGCGAATCAGCGACGGCAAGGATCGGCTCGGCAGAACGCACGCCTTCAACAACGCCAGGTGACAACGCGAGGGCCTCGTCCAAACTCAATCCCGTACCCATGCGATGGCCCAACGAGAAGTTTCGTGACAGGCGCGACGAACAGGTTGCCATCAGATCACCAATACCGGTGAGTCCAGCAAAGGTTGCGGGGTCTCCTCCAAGGGCTTGACCCAGGCGAGTCATCTCAGCAAGACCTCGTGTAATGAGAGTCGCGCGGGTATTGAGCCCAAGCCCCATCCCCTCTGCAGCGCCAATAGCCACGGCAATGACGTTCTTCGTCGCGCCCGCGATTTCACAGCCAATAACGTCCGTCGAGACATACGGCCTAAAGTACGAGGTGTGACACGCCTTCGCAATATCGATAGCCAAGTGCCGGTTCGTTGAGGCAACGACTGTGGCCGTCGGCTGATGCTCGGCGATTTCGCGCGACAGGTTCGGCCCGGAAACGACAGCAATACGATCTTGGCCTAGTCCCGAGGCTTGTTCGATGATCTCGTCGACGCGCAGATGACTAACAAGCTCCAAGCCCTTCGCAAGAGACACGATCGCAACATCATCACTCAAGCATGGGCGCGCAGCCTCCAGAGTCGAACGCACACCGGCAACCGGCACAGCGACAACGATCAGTTGAGCGCCGGTCACAACCTCTTCGATAGACGTCGACGCACTGATCTGATCCGACAGTTCAATACCGGGAAGATAGGTCGCGTTCTCACCCGAGTTGATGAAGTCAACCGTGGTAGCTTTACGACCCCACATTGTTACTTTTAGCCCAGCATCCGCAAGAATCTGCGCAAAAGTAGTGCCCCAAGCGCCGGTACCTAAAACCGCTGCGCGCGTAAACACACGTTCCTTACTCATATGTGAGACCCTACTAGCACCTCAACAATTATGGCGGTGAAGATTCAATGATGTCTCGTAAGCGTGTGATTGGCGTTGCCATGTTGGCATCCTGCGGTGTGATCCTGGGCGCATGCGCACCTCAAGCCGACAACACTATGAGTGATGAATCGACACCACAACCGATGCCCTCACAATCTGGCCAGTCAGGCCAGTCGGGTAATGCCGCCCCAGAATCTGCCCCCGACGAGCAAGAACGCGGCCCGCAGCCAATTAATGGCGACGCTTGGGTCAACGAGTTGGAACACACCCCATCTAAACCCGGAAAAACCCCCGCAATCTTCCACGATATGCGTGTTGGCGAACACGACACTTTCTATCGCGTTGTCGTTGAATTTACCGGCGAGGCCACCCTGGGCTACTACCAATCGTGGGCCGACAAGCCGGTCGAACAGGGACGCGGACAGGAATTGGACGTGGAGGGCGTCGCCTATCTTGATTTCGTCCTGACCGGAACATCAATGCCGATCATGGACGGGCAACTCGAGCAGTACTATCAGGGGCCACGAAACCTGCAGGTTGGCCCCTTGGACGTACGCGAAGACGGAACCTTTGAAGATTCGACCCACATCGTGATCGGTATGGATCACGCTAGGAATTTCCAGCTCGGCTTCCTGACAAATCCGCTTCGAGCAGTAATCGACATCCAGAAATAGCAAGCAGAGCTAATCCAGAAAAAGCAAGCAGAGCGAGAGCCTCGGGAGAGCCTGTCTCCCCCAGCCTATTTGCCTGCCTTCTTCGCCTTCTTCTCTTCGAGCTTCTTACCTTCTTTTTCCCACCACGGGCCGGCCTTTGTCTTCGCCTGCCACATACGAGTCGGAGGTTCAAGACCGCGCAGTTGTGCCACTCCCTTGGTCAGTGCAGTGTGCATGCGCGAAGTCGCTTCTTTGACTGCCTCGTGATTATCTGACCCCTGTTCGCTCATCAGATCCGACAGGTCAACGGGAGGCATGATCTGGTAGCGAATCTTGCGCCCAGGGCGAAAATCAATCTTCGACGAGTACGGGCCCTTGACGAATTGAGCCCCCCACTGGGCAATCGGAATCACCGGCACACCGGTGTCCAACGCCAGGCGCGCAGCACCCGTCTTGAACGACATCGGCCATTGATCGGGGTCTTGAGTGAATGTGCCTTCCGGCCAGATAGCGACAATATCGCCGTCTTTCAGAGCCTTAGTGGCAGCTTCCAAAGACTGAGCGGGATTCACTTCGCGGTCAACGGGGATCAGCCCCATACCCGCAAAAATCGTTCCCATCACCGGCACAGAGAACATCGACTTCTTCGCCAGAAAACGAATCTTCGTCTTGCGCTTCATGTAGAACCAGCAGAGGCTCAGCGGATCAACGGCTGACAAATGGTTCACAACCAGCAAATACGGGCCGTTTTCCGGGATGTTTTCGGTCCCCTGCGTATCAATCTTCACCCACGGTGTCATAATCGGACGCAGGACGTTTTGGGCGAAGCGATAGAAGCCAGTGATCTTCGTGCTCATGGATTGAAGTCTAACGTTAAAACAGGCACTCACCGCGGAATGTCAGGGTGTTGTCCACCTGCACCTTTGCGTCTCAGGTCGGCGAATGCGGCCAGGAGATCCGCCACACCTTACGCCGACTACCCTCCTCAGACCAGAACGTCGACGATGTGCGGTGCCGAAGTCACGGTGAAGGGAATCTCAGCCACCTTGTCGCCGTCCGCCATGGCAACCATGCCAACGGGCTGGGTAATTTCAATCGACGAGGCCGGCTCCACATGAATGACCTCATGCCCTTGCGAGCGGCCACCCACAACCTTCGCCACAATCGGAAGAGCCTTCAACAACGGGATATCTTCAACATGGCACAGTTCCATGACCCCGTCCGTCATATCGGACTGAGGAACAAGGCGAATGCCACCACCGAATCGTCCAGAGTTAGAAACGGACGTGATCCACCCAGTAAGCTCGCGCTCTTGCCCATCAATCTTCAGCGTAATGGGGGAAGGACGATGGGTTGTAAGAGCAGCGAACGCTCCATAGCCGTATGCGATAGGACCGGACGTAAACATTGACTCGTTCGCCAAAAGATTCGCAGTCGCATCCAAGCCCAAAGAGACTAGGCCCAAAACCAGGGAATGAACGGTTCCGTCTGGGGTGGTCACCCACATTCCATCCATCGGGCGGATTCGCGAAGCAAATAGCTCATCGCTTTCTTCATTTACAAAACCCAGTTCTGCCAACTGTTTCGCGCGAGCTGACGCATCGGGGCTGATCCCAAGAGCTCGACAAAGATCATTGCCGCGTCCGCCAGGAATCGGCGCGAACAACGTGCCAGCTTCGTGGGCGCCTCGTGCGATCGCCGAAATGAAACCGTCACCACCCAGGGCACCAATCACATCCTCGGTTGTTGCAGACGCAATCTGACAAGGATCATCCGACGCTCTGGTGACGCTGACTCGGACCGCCCAACCACCGCCACGCAAAATGCGGACAACTTCGGGACCGACGTTCACTGAACGACCACCGGCTGACATAGAAGAAATCAGCAGATGGATTGTTCGCCTCTTCGCCGTAGTGTGCGCAGTCATTGATTCGCTTACTTCACGTAGTCGACGCGAGCATCCAGCTGGTGCAGCTTCGTCGTAAAGTGCTCATAGCCTCGAGCAATCACGTCAATACCAGCAACCGTAGACGTTCCCTGAGCGGCAAGCGCAGCAATCAGATGCGAGAAGCCACCGCGCAGATCAGGAACCTCGATGTCCGCACTATGCAGCGGAGTGGGGCCGGAAATAACAGCGGAGTGGAAGAAGTTACGTTGGCCGAAACGGCACGGTGTTCCGCCTAAGCACTCGCGGTAGACCTGAATATTTGCGCCCATCTTACGCAGGGCCTTCGTGAACCCAAATCGGTTCTCATAGACGGTTTCGTGAACGATGGACAGGCCTTCAGCCTGAGTCAAAGCAACGACAAGAGGCTGTTGCCAGTCGGTCATAAAGCCCGGGTGTACGGCCGTTTCAAGGGCAATCGACTTCAGTTCACCACCGGGATGATAGAAGCGGATGCCGTCAGAGTCGATGTTGAACGCTCCACCAACCTTGCGGAAAGTGTTAAGGAAGGTCGTCATGTCGGGCTGGTGTGCGCCACGGACATAAATATCACCGCGGGTTGCCAGCGCAGCGGCGCCCCATGATGCAGCCTCAATACGATCAGGAAGTGCGGTATGGCGGTAGCCCTTCAGCGTGGGCACGCCTTCGATGCGGATCGTGCGGTCCGTATCGACCGAGATGATGGCACCCATCTTCTGCAGGACGTTAATGAGATCCATGATCTCAGGCTCGATCGCCGCCCCCTTCAAGGTGGTAATACCTTCAGCACGAACAGCGGTTAAAAGGGTCTGCTCGGTGGCACCGACTGAAGGGAATGGAAGCTCAATAACCGCACCGTGCAAGCCCTCTGCCGGCTTTGTGATGTGAACGCCGTCAACACGCTTATCGACGTTCGCGCCAAACTTGCGCAGGCCTTCAAGGTGGAAGTCAATGGGGCGACCACCGATGTTGCACCCACCCAGTTCCGGGATGAAGGCTTCACCGAGCTGGTGCAACAACGGACCGCAGAACAGAATCGGGATGCGCGAAGCCCCGCCGAGGGAATCGATGTCAGAGCGCGACGCAACCTGAACGTTCGTCGGGTCCAGCGTCATCACACCGGTTGTTTGGTCAAAATCAACGGTCACGCCGTGAAGGCGCAACAGGTCCGACACAACATCAACGTCGCGAATCAACGGCACGTTCGACAGCTGTGATGAAGAATCACCAAGAAGCGACGCAACCATCGCTTTGGGAACGAAGTTCTTGGCACCACGAACAGTGATTTCACCGGTTAGCGGGTGACCGCCTTCAACGCGAAGCACGGAGGGCATGAATCAGGCTCCTCAAAAAGATGAATAGTCCGTCTCAACTTTAAAGCACGACGTGCCATGAGCGTCTGCAAAGGAAAGTCACATCTCCCACAGATTCACTCACGGCACGACAAACAGCAGATGAAACCTAGTTTCGAATTATTTAGTGATCCGAACTAGTTCAGCGAACGGACGGCATTCCCAGCCCAACAGGACGAGCAGGAATGACATCTTCCTTCGGAAGATACTTCGCGGGAAGCGTCTTCGGCTTGAAAGAAGGACGGTTGGCTTCGTAGGCGTCGATTGCGTCTTCGTCGCGGAGAGTCAAAGCAATATCGTCGAGACCCTCCATCAGGCACCAGCGCACGTAGTCATCAATCTGGAAGGACGCGGTGACCGGACCGGCGGTCACAGTCTTATTTTCAAGCGAGACAGTGACTTCGATGCCCGGCTCATTTTCGAGGACCTTCCACAGGGACTCGCAGTCTTCTTGAGAGATCACGCCAGCAACAAGACCCTGCTTGCCCGCGTTACCTCGGAAAATATCGGCAAATTTGGTGGACAGGATGACACGAAAACCGTAGTCCTTCAGCGCCCACACCGCGTGTTCACGCGACGAACCGGTACCGAAGTCGGAGCCGGCAATCAGAACGGAGCCAGAGCGGTACGCATCCTGATTCAAAATGAACTCGGGATCGTTACGCCAAGCAGCGAAGAGAGCGTCTTCGAAGCCGGTGCGAGTAATGCGCTTCAAGTAGACGGCGGGAATGATCTGGTCAGTATCGACGTTCGAGCGACGAAGCGGAACACCAACACCGGTATGGGTCGTGAACTTCTCCATGAGTGTTATCTCCTTCTTCGTTTCTTACAGATCAGCAGGGCTGGACAGGGCGCCTCGAACCGCGGTTGCAGCGGCAACCAGCGGGGAAACCAGGTGGGTGCGACCACCCTTACCCTGGCGACCTTCGAAGTTACGGTTCGAGGTGGATGCTGAACGCTCCCCTTCTTTCAGCTTGTCGGGGTTCATTGCCAGGCACATCGAGCAACCAGCATTACGCCATTCGGCGCCGAAGTCAGTGAAGATCTTGTCCAGTCCTTCAGCTTCAGCCTGCAGGCGAACGCGAGCAGAGCCGGGCACGACCAGCATGCGCAGGCTGTCTGCCTTCTTACGGCCCTTGATGACGGCTGCCGCTGCACGCAGGTCCTCGATACGACCGTTCGTGCACGAGCCGAGGAAGACGGTATCAATCGGGATTTCACGCATCGGAGTGCCCGCCTCAAGTCCCATGTATTCAAGCGCACGCTGGGCTGCCATTTTGCCAGTCTCATCGGTGAAGTCATCCGGATTCGGGACGGTGGCTGAGAGCGGGACGCCCTGACCGGGGTTTGTGCCCCAGGTGACGAATGGTTCAATGTCGGCTGCTTCGAGGATGACCTCGTTATCGAAGACGGCATCATCGTCGGAACGCAGAGTCTTCCAGTATTCGACTGCGCGGTCCCACTCTTCCCCTTCGGGAGCGTGCGGACGTCCCTTGATGTATTCGAAGGTAGTTTCGTCGGGAGCAACCATGCCGGCGCGGGCGCCCGCTTCAATCGACATGTTGCAGATCGTCATGCGGCCTTCCATCGACAGCTCGCGGATTGCTTGGCCTCGATATTCCAGAACGTAGCCCTGGCCACCGCCTGTGCCGATCTTTGCGATGACAGCGAGGATGATATCCTTCGCAGTCGACCCTGCAGGCAAGGAACCGTTGACGGTGATTGCCATGGTCTTGAACGGAGCCAGTGGCAGGGTCTGGGTTGCCAAAACGTGTTCAACCTGGCTGGTACCGATACCGAATGCGAGTGCGCCGAATGCACCGTGCGTCGAGGTGTGCGAGTCACCGCAGACAATCGTCATACCTGGCTGAGTGATACCCAGCTGCGGGCCGACAACATGAACGATGCCCTGATCGGCATCACCCAGCGAGTGCAGACGAATACCGAACTCTTCAGCGTTCGAACGCAGAGTGTGAATCTGAGTACGACTGGTCTCGTCAGCGATCGGCAGGTCGATATCGAGGGTCGGGGTGTTGTGATCCTCGGTGGCGATCGTCTGATCGGGACGACGAACCTTTCGCCCTGCCAAGCGCAGCCCTTCGAAAGCCTGGGGACTGGTCACTTCGTGAACAAGGTGGAGGTCAATGTAAAGAAGGTCAGGGGCGCCACCTTCGCCCTTTTTCACAATATGGTCTTGCCAGACCTTTTCGGCCATTGTGCCGGTCATGTTTCCCCCTTGTGTGCGTTCAAAATAGTCCTGAACAGCGCTTACTTACAGGCAAACGGTCACCGAGTGGCTTATTCGCTTGCTGTTTCCTTGTTCATCGTCTGCCGTTTCAGTATGCGAAGAGTTGCAGTCTCATTGGTTGAGATGGCAAACTTTTGAATATGGAGGATTCAACGACTAGTGGAGTCGGAGTTCTTGACAAGGCAGCACTCGTTCTCGGCGCACTTGAAGCCGGACCGGCTACCTTGGCTCAACTCGTCTCCGCGACAGGTTTGGCCCGACCCACCGCGCACCGTCTGGCGGTTGCCCTTGAGTACCACCGCATGGTTGCTCGCGACATGCAGGGACGTTTTGTTCTCGGTCCCCGCCTCCAAGAACTCGCTTCGTCTGCAGGCGAAGACCGTCTTCTTGCAGCGTCTATGCCCGTCCTGAAGGCTCTTCGTGATCATACGAAGGAATCCTCACAGATCTTCCGTCGCCAAGGCGACTACCGTGTCTGCGTTGCCGCATCCGAACGTGAGATGGGTCTGCGCGACTCCATCCCGGTTGGCGCAACTCTGTCAATGTCCGCCGGTAGCGCAGCACAGGTTCTGCTTGCATGGGAAGAACCCGACCGCCTGCACCGTGGTCTTTACGGAGCCTCCTTCAACGCGACGATGCTCTCTCAGGTTCGTCGTCGCGGGTGGGCACAGTCTGTCGGCGAACGCGAGCCGGGAGTCGCGTCAGTTTCCGCTCCGGTACGAGGCCCCTCGGGTCGAGTCCTCGCCGCCCTGTCAATTTCCGGTCCGATTGAGCGCATGGGTCGCCAGCCCGGCCGTCAGCACGGCCCGTCCGTCGTCGCAGCGGCAAACCGCCTGTCTGACTTCCTGCGTAGTGTCGAAGACGGCGAGCTCTAACCTCCTCTTCCGCCTTTAACCTCCAACGCATAAAAGTGTGAGTCCCAAGAAAACTCTTGGGGCTCACACTTTTGACTATTGAGTCGTCAGCAGTCCATTGTCGTGTTCAGACGCAGGACACCGTAGGTCCAACCGTGTCGGTGGTAGACGACGCACGGTTGCTTCGTTTCCTTGTCGATGAACAGGAAGAACGGGTGGCCAACCATTTCCATCTGGTTGAGTGCTTCATCAACCGTCATCGGTTCGGCTTCGTGAACCTTTTGACGAACCAGGATCGGAGTATCGCCAAGCTGCTCTTCGCGCGCTTCACCAACCTTGAGGTCTTCCGCAGAGCGAAGCTTGAGCGGAGCGGCCTCTTCGATGGTGTCTTCAACCGGGGCGGGTTCTTCGAGGAACTCAACCTCATCCATCTCGTGAGAGTAGCGACGACGATGATCCTTGGCGCGGTCACGCAAGCGACGGAGACGTTCGAAGAGTTTACCGGCCGCAATATCTACAGCTGCGTAGCGGTCGCCGGATTCTGCTTCTGCTCGAATGATTGGGCCCTTGCCATAGACCGTGAGCTCAATTCGCTCGGCGGTATCTGCTTGGCGAGGATTACGTTCGTGTGTCAGTTCCACGTCGACGCGCTGAGCGCGCGGGTAGAACAGGGTAATCTTCGAGACTTTCTCTTCGACGTACTCACGGAAGTTCGGGTGGATTTCCGCATTGCGTGCGACGACAGTGATGTCCATTTTTCCTCCATGGGAAGTTGGCGAGCTTCGTTGCTCGCGGGGTTGAATGTCCGATTGCCTCATCGCATCGGACGGTGGTCGTAGCTATCACCCCCAGTCGCTGGGCAAAGACGCCATTCTTCGGGTCATCTTTGCTCTATCGGTTATGTGCCCATCATACCTCTTTTACGTGACTTGCGTCATAGAAAGGTTAAACTCGGGCACACACGCCGACCGCGTCAACCCGTCCAACAGTGCGCGCCACCTCACGGCATGTCGCTCCTGTTGTCAACACATCATCAACAATCACTACCGCCACATTGGCGGGAATATGAAGCCGCCGGCGCATGGATCCGACTCGATCGAGACGGCGACCTCGTCTCCCACGACCCGCTTGAGAGCGCACGCCAAACCGCAAACGAACAGCACCAACCACCCGCGCTGGTCGTCCACTGACCTGCGCAAGCCCCAACGCAACACCCCGGGCAAAAGCGCCGGTCACATTCTTACCGTGAAGCACTCGTTTCCAGCTCGACGGCGCAGGAATCACCCACCAAGGGTCTTTGCCTGGAAGCGCAGTGGCAAGACGACGCCCCACACTTGCGCCCGCGTCATATAAGAAGTCGTCGCCACGAAAGGTCGGCGAATGTTTAGAGGCGATGATGATGTTCCTCAACTCGCCGTCATACCTTCCGATAAACGCCATCGGCACGGTGGCGCCACTTCCGTCATTATCACAGGGTGCGCATGGCATTCCCGTTTCGCTCTCCCCTAAAGTCACGAGGCCGATCCGCTCTAATCGAGCGGATCGAAGCGCGATACTACGACAACGCGGACACACGACGTGATCCCAGATCATACAACCCGCACATTGAGTAGGCATCAGTATTGACAGCAGGGACACAACCGCGATGCGTAAACGCTGAAGTAACTCCATTTCTCCATCGTGCGCCTCTGGGTCAAGGAGGGCGAACGGGGAATCTGCATTCTGTGGATAACCCGCCTCAATTTGCTACGGTGTTGAACAATTCTTCACTTTGACGTGGAAACGAAACTGAAAATGAATCAGATAGGCACTCTAGCCGGGGAATCGCACGTCGGCGAAAGCTGCGGGCATAGCCTGCCATAAAGCACCCGTTCGACACGTGACGCTACCCGAACGGGCCTTCACACACACATTCGTCGTCGTCTGACCAGCACTAACTGCTAAGGGCTGATCTGGAACCTCGGACTGGGAAACAAAGCCACCAATCGCAACTTCATCGAGTTCCATGTCGCCACTATCAGCCGATGATTCAGCTGAACGAACAACCACATAGGACGACGAACCAGCCCACGAAAGATCAGTAATCTGCCCGTGAATACCGAGAATCGCCTGACCGTCTTCAAGGCCTAGCGGCACACCGCTACTATCTCGCGCAACCGCGAACATCCAAGCGGTCGCGTTCGACGGAGTTCCAGACAAAACAAGAGCTCGCGCGCCATCGGGGGAAATGGCAACGCGGAACACGCTCACAACACCTGTTTCATTTATGGGAACACTTCCAACCTGGCCGTCGGGAGTCGTTGCAATGATCGGTCCGCTTGTTGAAGCGGGCGACCAGACCCAGCCGAAGCGGTCAATCGAGGGAGCCCCGGCCTCGTTCCCCGACCCCACGTCCACCGACGAATGCGCGCCTTGAGCACCCGAGGCGGACACGACCAGTGAATTCCCTTCGCGCCATGCCACAACATCGCGGTTAATCGGCGACATCGCCGGATACGACGCGGAAGACGCAGGAGAAATCGGCAAGTCGAACGGTGTCAGAGTGGAGCCCGCCAGCGATCCAATGCGACCTGCCTGCAGAGCAATTCGCGTATCCAACGAATAGGTAGGCAACGATGGAATCTCGATCCCTTCAAGAGAAGCCCCGGAAAGACTCAGATCCACTGCGGAAACCTGCGAATCCTGAAGGAGGGTTTCCGTCACCTCCCACGCAAGAAGCTGACGCGGGGTTCCCTCGCCAACCGTGGGGGCGCTCAGATCCACTTTCGCGATCTGATCACTGATTTCAACACCCTGAGCCGGGAACGTCGTTCCACCGGGAATCGCATTCGTGACCGCTGCTTCGATCGTTTGGCTCGGCCCAGCGATCAGACCCGAGAGTAGATGCGAGGCAAGGCGACGCGAAGGATACCAACGAGGATCAGCAACCAAGGCATCCCCGGTCGTCGCCGGGAAATAGAGGTTCGCTTGTTCATAGGCAGCACTGAACGCCGTTTGAGAAACGATGAACGCATCTTCGGGGGAATCGATGCGCCACTGCCCGCCCTCTTGAACCAGGTTGAACGTCGACGAGATCATGGAGTCTTCGCTCCGCGTCATCACGCCTTCACTGTTCACTGACGCGACAGCGGGAACAGTCACCGTTGCTGTTAACGTCCCCGATCCCTCATCACCTTTAACTGAAATCGACGGCGACGAAGCAGTGTCATAGACCAGAGCCTCATCATCTGGCGCCCACGTCTGCTGAGAAGCAGCCGTTAAAAACAAGCGCGCAGTCGCAAAATCATCATTCGTTCCCGCAGCGCTTGCAAGAAGAAAATCAGAAATCAACGTCTGCGGATCAGAATTCTTCAAAGGCCCATCAGCAGCAAACTCAACGGGATCAACGTCAGGAACAGACACCTCAAAGGGCGCTGGATCCGATGCCAGAGGCAAAGCAATGCAGCCGGCAAGGCCAAACATCAGAATTCCGGACAATAATCCGGACGCACCTCGTCGCTTGAGGGCAAACCTCATCATATGGCTTCCTCCCACAATTCAAGAGGAGTCGACACTACGGTCCCACCCGCCGCCTTCGGCAGGGTCATCACGAACGAGGCTCCTTCGCCAATCTTTCCTGTCGCAGCCAAAGTGCCCCCGTGAAGCGCCACGTCCTCTGCAGAAATGGACAGGCCCAACCCGGTACCACCCGTTGTGCGTTTACGCGAAGAATCCGCGCGGAAGAAGCGGTCAAAAACGTGGGAGGCTGTTTCCTCACTCATACCGGTGCCATGGTCGCGCACTCTGACAGCAACGTCTGTTTGACTCTGAGCGACCGTAATATCAACCGGAGTTCCTTCAGCGAATTCAAGAGCATTCACGAGAAGATTGCGTAGAACGCGCTCGATGCGACGCACATCAATCGGGGCCGCGCACCGTTCTTCACCCGCGTGAAGTGCAACGGGCACACCCAGCCGATATGCCAGCTCAGTATTAGCTTCAATAACCCTGGCAACAACCGTCTTCAGGTCCGTCATTTCAGCTTCAAGATCGGCTGAGCGAGCATCGTAGCGTGAGATCTCAAGCAGATCGGTAAACAGTGAATCCATTCGATCTGTCTGATCGTGAAGAAGTTCAGCTGATCGTTTCGCCAGAGCGGGCAGGGCATCCCGGTTATCCCAGATGACTGAATCCGCCATCTTGATTGTCGTCAAAGGCGTTCGAAGTTCATGGGACACATCGGAAACGAAGCGTTGCTGAAGCTGTGAGAGCTCGTCGTATTCTTCGATCTTTAATTGCAAGGATTCAGCCATCAGGTTGAAGGCCCCCGACAGCTGAGCCATTTCGTCACTGCCCTTCACGTCAAGACGAACGTCCAGATCACCGGCAGCAAGTTTCTTCGCCGCATCTGCCGTTTTACGAACGGGACGGAGCAACTGGAATAGCATCCAAAACGCGCCAACTGGCAGAGCAATCATCAAGGGAATGGCGGCGACCAAAAGGACACGCATCACCATATTCACTTGGCGCTGATCGGAGGCAAGAGAATAGACGATGTACAGTTCATGCGTTCCTGCTCGAGGAAGACGCACCGTCGTTCCGACAAGAATTCCCGGATCCACGTCATCGCCGTTGGCTGGGATGGCAACAGACTTCCATTGAGCCTGCCCCCCGTTTCGCACGGCATCGCGCATTTCAGTATCGATCAACGCATCAACATCCGTGTCCACGATCTGGTTGATACGAAACGTCGATGTCGAGGTCTGAGAACGCAAGAGAACAACAGAAACAGCACCCGCACCACCGGCAGATGCCCGAATGTTCTGAACAACCTGACGGGCAGCTTCCTGAACCTGATCGGGAGTTGAAGCCGTCGACTGGTCGAAAACAACCTGGGCGCTGGTAAAACGCAGGGCTGCGTCTTCGAGGATCTGAGTTCGACGCGACTCAAATGCGGTATCTTTCAACTCAGCAGACACGAGCAGTCCGAAAACAGTGATCACTCCGAGGGCTGCAACCGTGATCGCTAAAGCCGAACGAAGCGATAGCGAGGCGCGGACCGCGCGAGCAGGCCCAGAGCGATAGACGGCTGTGTAGACGCGCGAGTTCGTCCACTTACGCACACGTGAACGAAGGTTCTGAACCCACTTCTTCAGCCGCGGATACTTTTGGCCAGGCGTGTCAGGCGAGCTGGCGACATCGCTGGTTGAAGCCACCGCGTCGTCTTGAACGAGCTCCGAGTCAGTGTCGCTTGCCGGGCTGCGGTCAGGCGCCTGCGCCGGCACGGTATCCGACTCCCCTCACCGTGATAACAACTTCAGGCTTTTCCGGATCGCGTTCGATCTTCGAACGCAGACGCTGGATATGAACATTCACAAGACGCGTGTCCGCTGCATGGCGGTACCCCCACACCTGCTCAAGAAGTTCTTCTCGACTAAACACCTTCCACGGAGCTCGCGCCAGCGCGACAAGAAGATCAAATTCAAGCGGGGTCAGCGAAACTACTTCGCCCCCACGCGTGACTTCGTGCCCAGGAACATCAATGTCAACATCATTAATCGACAGCTTTTCATCACCTGAGTCGTCATGCCCACGCAAACGTGCACGAATTCGAGCAACAAGCTCCTTCGGCTTAAACGGCTTTGCCACATAGTCGTCCGCACCTGCTTCAAGACCAGCCACAACATCTGACGTATCCGTGCGAGCGGTCAGCATGACAATCGGAACATCCGACTCCAGACGAATCTGTCGACAGACTTCAATTCCGTCGATACCGGGCAACATGAGATCCAAGAGGATCAAATCAGGATTCGACGCGTGGAAAGCTGCGAGCGCTCCGCTTCCATCTGGGCAGGTGGCGATAGCAAATCCTTCGGCTTCTAATACGATGCCAATCATCTCTGCAAGGGCGACGTCATCGTCAACTACTAGGATTCGCGAAGTCATATCATGATCGTGTCACGATCGAACGGTTTTTGTGACTCGACTCGCCAAATGGTTCAACGTTATCCCTTTTCACTACCCTTTTCCTTATCTTTTTATCGTCTCATGCCATACTTTTTTCATCTTCATTGATTAAAGTGACCTCCAAGGAACTGTCATGACTGATTCAAACGACTTCCGCCACCCCCAAGTGGGTTCATGGGGAGAACCGGATTCTCCGAACACTCCACAGTCCCAACCGCAAGACAATGCCACTGTGTTTGCCTCTCAGGATCCTTCGTCCACTCAGGGCTTCAATCAGCCTCCCATTCAGGCAATGAACTCCACGCCAGTGTCGCCCGGTTCTCACTCCCCAGTTCAGCCCGGAATTGTCCCCCTGCGCCCACTGGGCGTGGGTGATCTGTTTTCTGGAACGTTCGAAGCTCTTTCAAAAAACCCGTTCGTCTTGTTCATTCTTCCCGGAATCGTCACGATTGTTGCTGGGATCCTTACGCTCGTCACGATCTATTTCGCGTTACCGGATTTCACGTCGCTTGTTGATTTAGACGCTCCCATATCGACCGATGACCTGTCGACAATCGGGATGACGATAGCGCTCCGCACTACTCCCTTCGTTCTGATTCTGCTGGGTCTAGCTGGTTTGTTCCCAGCAATCGTGGTTCCACACGGTACGGCTGACGCGATCATCGGTAAGAAGCTATCCGCGAAAGACGCCTTCAACCGCTTTAAGTCCAGACTGCTTGCCATGATCGGTTTAAGCATTCTCTGGGCATTCCTATTCACCCTGATCGCCAGCGTTACGTTCGGCATATTCTTGCTGGTCGGCCTAGGCGTGGCAGACTATGTCACCTACCGTAGCCACACTCAGGTGATGGCGGTTTTCTTGCTCTTCGGCTCAGTCGGAGCGATCACGACATTCCTTGTGTGCTTATTCTTCCAGGTTCGGTTCACTTTTGCCCAAACGGTGTGCGCGGTAGAAAACCTCTCCCCGTTTAAAGCGTTGAAGCGCTCGTGGACGCTCACACAAGGCGTAGCGTTCAAGACTCTTGGACGCACCATCCTGATTGCAATGGTGATGGGCGCGGTCGGAGGTGTTTTCTCCGGAGTTCTCTCCACATTCACTGCGTTCAACATCAGTACCGAATTCAATTCGTTCACCATCAGTGCCGATCCGCAGATGTATCTGACCACAATTCCGTTGGCGACAGTAGCATCCACAATCGTGCAGATGCTTGTCATGCCTCTTTCGCAGGTATACATCGCGTTGATGTACGTCGACGAACGTATCCGAAAAGAAAACTTCGCCTACACGTTGATGGAGCAGATTCGTCACTGATCCTGCTGAGCGCATCCGTTTAGTGTGAGTGCGGAGCGTCAGAATCAGAAATAACCGTGAACTGAGCCCTGCGTTTCGCATACGGAGACTGCGGGTCAAGAGGGCTTGAAGTATCAGGATCTTGGGACGTAAACGGACCTCGTTCGCGGGCCTCGTAGGTTCGCGGCCTGGAACTGCGCGATGGCGAATCCGTTGTCTGAGAGGCGGACGAACGCAAAGGACCTCCAGCTTGCGATGCTTCGGATGACGGGGTAGGCGTCTTGGCAGCCTGGCGAACCGCGTCCACAAGGGCAAGCAGATCGTCGCCCGAAGGCGGAACCGGATCAAAGTGGGTGACAAGTCGGATGAGCTGCCAGTCCTGAGGCGGATTAAAGCGGTTCGCGTGGTCTTCGCACATGTCATACGCGTTGGGTTGCGCATACGTTGACAGTGGGCCGAGGACAGCCGTAGCGTCCGCATAGTCATAGGTCAACGTGGCAACTGCCGGACGCGAGCATCCTGGCTTAGAACAAAGACGAGCCGAAATCACCCCCATAGACTACGCCAGGATTACCCATTCGGGGCGTTGGCACTCTGGCTAAGGCGAAGCACGTTAATGTTGTGGGGTGCGTAGTCGAATTCGTCATCCTCGTCGCGATCCTCATGGTCGTGGTGGCAGAGGTCCCGTCTTTTTCCCGGGAACACCCGCATGGCGAACCAGGCGCGAAGCCTTCGATGAAATGATCGGCGCGCACATCGTAGAACTCACTCGACGCTGGCCCGAAGTAGCAACAATCGAATTCGCTACCGAGGATGTTCCTCCGTCAAATCCAGCTCCGTGGGAATCTCACGCGGAAGTACTTGCGCGCATTTTCCACGCTGATCGCAGGCGAGGTCTTCGAGACAGAATTGTCATCTATCGGCTTCCGATCGTTCTTCGCACTGGCGATCAGGACGTCGTGAAGATTACGCGTCAGATTCTGGTCGACAGGATCTCGCACATCTTGGCGATTCCGCCGGATGAATTAGACGAATACCTGCGTTGACCAGTTGAAGACACACTGCCAGCCGAACACGTTGTCAGCGCGTCGGCTAATATGCGTGCCTTACCTAGTTGAAAACACACTGCCAGCCGGGACGTCGTCAGGGGCCGACGTGGACCCTCGCTTGTTGCGTTGCCAACCCTCCGGTGCCGACATTCCACGTTGCGTGCACAACACCATTCGGAGTTGTTGCGCTGACAACGATGGAGGCGTAAATCGGCTGATCAGACGTAACCTTGCCGTTATCTCTAGGAAGATCAACGACGGTGGATGTGCCCGCAGGAACTTGGACTTCTTGACCAGCAACGCTGACCGTAGCGTCTGAGGACGCATCCGTGAGAGGATTCACCAGTACCATCTGCGCAATCACGTCGCTCACACCGGAGTTACTTTCCAGAGACGTTGCGCGCAGAGGCGTGGCACTCAGTTCCTTTGTTACCAGATCACTCAGGGTTGTTAGCCCTGGAACATCTGCCTTCGAGATAGCGTTCGCAGTGGCGATATTCGACAGGATCGTCCACGTCTGATCCGTCTGCGCCCACTTTCCGCCATCCCACGATTGTTCAAGGGCACTGACGACCGGCGCATTGGAAGTGACCATAATGCCACTGGCGGTTGATGCGATACCCGTCAGTGGAATATCCAAAACGGTTTGGGCATCAATTTCCAGTTCTGTTCCTTCGACAACCTTTGATCCGTCCTCGCCGATCAAGGTGACCTGAATCGACGCGGGGTCTTCCCCGGGGACACCGATGCGGAGAGTTGATGCTGTTTCTCCACCAAGACCCGAGAACACTGCTTGTGTCGCAGGTTTCGTGGACGCACTCCATGTGGCACCAGCGGGAATTTCGCCGTCCAATCGGGAAGTTTGAGCCCACGCGGAGACGCCCGCCGAATCGGACTCAATATGCAGGGCGATTCTCTCTTCGTCGGGGTACCAGCCCGAGGGCACGACGGTGATCGTTTTCCCAGCGGGCACGGTGAGCGTGTGCGGAGCATCGTCCAACAATCCGATTGGCCCGTAGCCGGTCACGGAAACGGTTGCTGGGGTTGCGCTGGGGTTGGCCAGAGCAAGAACAACGTCATTACCCGCATACGTCGAGCCGGTAAGAATCCATTGATCACCGCTGGGAAGTGAGCAGCCCGTGGCTGATAATCCCAGTAGTTCTCCGCCGCCTTGGCCAGTGATGACAACACCTGTAGGAACGCTGAGTTCTTCATTTGGCGCCCCTGAGGTAGTGATCGATCGGGCCAGTTCATCACCGTTTGTAGGGGCAAGAGTCGACCAGATGTGTCCTGTAGTCGTGGTGGCAGGAGTCGACGCGAATGGGTCAATGATTCCCGGTGGACATGCAAGCGTCACCGAGGACGGGGCTGCCGTGATGACGGGTGTTTCGATCGTCGTGGGTTCTTCACCGGACAGGAACGTTGTAGCGCTACCCGCACCCCCCAAGAGTGCAAGCGCACCAAGGGAAGCGAGCAGTGCGACCGGTTTGTTCATGCGTTTAGTCATGAGCGACGCTTCCTCCACGGTATACCAGCCAAGAACGCGAATCCTAGAGCCACCAGTGATGCGATCATCCACGGGAGTTGCCACCAGCTTTGATGCCACACGTGAAGCTCTCCGTCGGTAACCCCACTAAATGCTTGCGCCCAGCCGTTGGAAGCCAGCTGCGGGGTGAGCTCGGTTCCGTTCACTGTTGCTTTCCAGCCCGAATGCGCGCGCTCTGCCAGTTGCACTGTCGCATTCGTTCCGGTGTTTTCAACCGTTCCACGCGCATCAAGCAAGCCGGAGTCGAGGCTGGCGACAGTGCCGTTCGCATTCAGTGTCACCCGAGCAGGGGTACGGCCTTGCGGGCGGATACGCCACAGGTATCCCGCATCGGTTTCGCCAACGCGTTCAATGTCGGGGGCAGATGCCAGTGCTTGCACGAACTGCTGGACTTGTACGCAGTCAGAGCGCACCAGAATCGAATCGATTCCGTGTTCACCGATTGCCTGGACTGTAGAGGCGTCAGGATAGGAAACGAGCGTGAGCACCAGCGTTTGAAGGTCTGCTGTTGCCGCGTCAGATGGCACACCCGCGGTGGCCTCGTGGTAGGCGATCGCGCGGGTAAGCGCTGTTGAGTCGGTGAATGACGGCCCGTTTGCGCGCCATACGTTGGCGTCAATGACGAAGAATGTTGCGTCTGCGTCCAGGACAAGGACGCGTCCTGCAGTTTCGGACATTTGCGCCTGCTTGGATACTGCCGCGATCGCATTCGGGTTGGCGACGACGTGGTCTGAAGTCAAGCGTTGAGTTTGCGTCAAGTCGCCGTCAGCGCCAAGCGCACGAATGTGAGTGAAAGCAGGAAGCACCCCACCGGCGACGATTCCGATTGTGCCGATGAAAGCGACGAGTTTCAGCCAGAACGGTGCTTTGGCGTCCCATGTCTTGGCGTGAGAGGACGAAAGTGCAATGGCAACAAGCATGCCGACCGCGCCAAGCGAGAAGTAGGTGCCGGTCCAGATAGTTGTCGTGGTTGCTCCGCTCAGACCTGCATCGAGTCTGGAGGCGAAGGGTGTCGACGCAAGAATCAGTGCACTGGTGAACACGATCAGTGGGACGACGCGGTTGCGACGGTGCGCGCCAAGCTTCGACGTGGTCATGACTGCGAAGGAGCATGCCACTCCCCCGATGATTAAGAATGCCGACGGCGTGACCCAGATGCTCATTTCAAGAATCGACGAGGCCACGCTTCCCAATCCGAGCATCGTGAACCACGAGGGCGCACTCGTGGAAGCAAAGGTTCCGCCCGAGGCGTCCAGCAGGGCTCGCCAGCCTCCGGGACTGGTCAAGGCGAAAGCGTAGAGCGGAGCGACAAGGGCAAGAGAAGGAAGAAGAGCGAGCAGAGCGCGAACCCACGGTAGGCGTCGGGTTGCGGTAGCCACAATCAGTGCGAAGAGCACTGCAAGAAGCACGGAAGGAAGCGCTGCAACAAGGAAAGCCGAGGTCAACGCAAAGCGCGCTAACGCGCCGGTTCGTTCCGACCTAGCCAGTTCCACGATTCCTTGCGCACCGGCAATTCGCAGAGGCTCTGGCGCAATGACAACGCGGAACCATTGGTCAACGGCAAGGGGAAGTAGGACGTGGAAGAGTGCCGGTCCGATACGCCCCTGCGAGGCGGCAAGGCTGAGGGACGGAAGGAATGCCCATGCGAGCGATCCCAGGGCACGCACTGCGATGGACTGAGTCAGACGACCGGTCAGACGCCATGCGCTCAGGCAGGCAAGTGGCCCGGTGAACATCGCAATGATGCCGATAACGGTAGTCGGTTCGATGCCGGCAAAAGAGAAAGGCCACGTAATAAGTGCGAAGGGAATCAACAGCGGATCGTTAGGGCCGGCCATACCATCACCACCGGGGATCCACGAAGCCCATGCTGCGTCCCAAAGATCGCTCCACGACGAAGGGAGAGTACGCCACGCGCCACCGCTCACTGACGAGGTGCGTCCCCACCAGAAGGCCACGCTGAGAGCGATCGCGACGAACATGATGGTGGCGAAAGCTGCGCGTGAGCGCGAACGATACTGAGCGCGCGATGTGGTAACCAGCTGGTCTTCGTCTTTGTCTTGACCGATTGCCTGGCGTCGTCTGCGCGCACTGTCACGCACCTGCCGACTGCTTGCGTACAGCTCGCGAAGCACCTTGACGGGAACGATACGGCTACGTGCTGCACGGTGACGCGCTAAGAGCAGGTGCGGGGTTATCGCAATCAGACGCAACCATGCCCGCAATTCAGGCCAGAACAGTTCACTGCGACCAGTAACTAAGCGCCCAAAAGCACGTGCGGGCGACCAGAAGGCAAGCCAGAGCGCCAAGAACGGCAAAGTGAAGGCTCGCACGCCCTTTGCCCAGTTATAAAGCTGAGCAAAGCGACGCTGAACAAAACTCATATCGTGAGGGACGCGGGTGGGAATGGAGGCAGGCTGGTTGAACAGGTCGAGAACGCTGGCATCGTCACTCGCCGTTGCAGGCTGGTCGTCTAACGACTCTTCAGTGTTTTCGCTGAGCGCCAGCAGTGCTGGAGGAATGTACGAGGTACGAAGGTGGCGAACCTTCGCTTTGGGCGCTACAACAACGCGATAGCCGGCAAGGTGCAACCGGCGGGAGAAATCGAGGCCTTCTCCGAACGGACCAAGAGCAGTGTCAAGTCCTCCCACTGCGTTCCAAGCAACGGTGGAGACGAGCATTCCAGCGGTGCCGATGCCTAGGACATCAGAGGTTGAGTCGTATTGTCCTTGGTCGATTTCGCCACGGAGAATTCCATCAGCTCGACGCGCGGTGGACGTTGCCTGAATACCGCATTCAATGATGTGGGACCCGTCGGAGCACATTTGTTTTGGACCGACGGCACCGATGGTGCGTGAGCGGTCTGCATTTGCCCAGAGGGCATTCAAGCAGTCTGGTTCAGGAATGGAATCGGAGTGAAGGACCCACGCCCACGCATAGGTGTTCAGAGCAGCGTCTTTATCGGCGAACGCCTGGTTGAGGGCCTGCGAAATGTTCTTAGCGCGGGGCGCGCTGATTCTGTGAGCCTTGGGAGCGATGCGACCAATGAGCCCAGCAATTTCAGTGTCTGACGCTGGAGAACAGTCGATGACATAGGTTGCACCAGGCTTCATTGTCTGGGCTTGAACGGCAACGAGGACGTCGCTGAGGGTTTCCGTGGCCTCGTGAGCAACAACGAGAGCTACGAGAGAGGAGCTCACTGGAGAGTCATCTTTCAGATAGCGAGGCGACGCATACGACGGCGTTCACGCTCTGACAGCCCGCCCCAAATACCGAATCGCTCGTCGTGTTCGAGAGCGTACTGCAAGCATTCTTCACGAACTTCGCAGGACTGGCAGACAGCTTTTGCTTCGCGTGTTGACCCGCCCTTTTCGGGGAAGAATGCTTCCGGGTCAGTCTGCGCGCAGAGTGCGTGCTCCTGCCATGCAAGAGGGCCGTCAATCGACGCGTAGAAGTCAGCATCGAGTGCTTCAGACCAAGAAATCGGTCCGTCACCGAGAATGTTCCACACGTGAATATCTCCTTGCAGTTTTACATCAATATAAGAATTACACGCGTGTCATCTTCATAAGTCAAGCCCGAGGGAGTAATTGAGAAATCCTTGCCTGCCAGTTGCGAGGAGTGAACTTTTGTGGTTAGCCAGTATTTGTGCGCCTCACGCGGGTTTTCGGCAGGAATCCGGCATTGTTATTTGATGAGCTTGGAGAACATCTGTCCACTACGATTCCACTTATGACCACTTTCCCGCAGCTCATTTCGCTTCTGGCAACACGCCCATCCCCGCAGATGACGATCTATTCGCAAGAACGCGTTGAGCTCAACGGGCCGGTCATTGCCCGCTGGTTCGCGAAGGTCGCCAATCTTCTGGGAAGCGACCTTGCTCCAAACCTGTTTGACGACCCCTTTGGCTTCGAAACTCCTTCGGCCGTCCCTTCTAACTCCAACGATGAGACGCGCCAAGCACTGTGCCTCGCCGTAGGCCCATGGCAGAAGCTCGTGTGGAGCGTTCCCGCGCTTGCTATGGGATTGAACCTCTGCAGTGATCCAGCAACGCTAGGTGTTTCCGACATCCTCGTGACAGATTCGGTCGACGAGGCCTCACGCGACGCGCTGAAGCGCGGCGCGTGGGTGTTAGCCCAACCAAGCAACTACCTCGCATTCTCGTGGAATGGAGAACCCCTGCCTGATGGAGTGCTCGATGCGCTCTCAGAGGTCGGCGCTCAAAGCGACGCACTCGAAGTACCCATTCCACAGCTGGCCCCCGCATCCGTTGAAGAAGCGTGCGGCATCACCCATCTGCTTCCAGCAGACACCGCGTCTTCTGAATCGCAACGCATTGCCCTTTATCAGCTGGATCATTGCGCCCCCATCGCAGTCACGCACTGGTTAAGTGGGCGCAGCCTCGTACTTATTGATCCGAAACTGTATTCCGAGCAAGAGGCACAACGAATCGCTGAATCAGAAGGCGCATCGCTCCTTCACGACGGCGCGCACTGAACGCGACCGAACAACCGGCAACTACCACACGCCCAAAACGTGTGCGAGCGCCAGCTGGAAACCTTCACGAGGCTTGCGTCGAATCTGACGCCAACGACGCGCGAACTTCAGGCGACCAGAAACAGACGTGTCCTCAAGCTCGCCGATCAACGTACTCAGATCCGCCATCACTTGATCGTCGTATATTGCCACCTGACGCACGGCACGCGCGACCGCCAAGAACTGACCACGATAGAAACCGCTACGCAGACGCGCAAAACGGTCGGCATACGCTCCCAATCCCCTATTCGCGCCCTGCACATTCGCTTCATGCTGACGATAATCCAGGGTTGGCGTCGCACTCACAATCCACTTGGCACCAATCGCACGCGAAATCGCATAGACGTACCAATCGTGGACACCGATAGCAGAGTAGTCCAAAAGCTCCAGAGCATCACGAAGTTTTTCATGGAATTCCGGCGTAAAAACATACGTCGACCCCGGTCCTCCAGCCTCAAAAATATGGTCCCATCGTTGCATGGCACCCGCTTTATCAATCAGAGTCTTCTTCCCCGACTGATCGAAGCTCGTGACATTCGAGGATGTCACATCCGCATGTTCAGCTTCAAGAATCGCAATCTGGCTGGACAACTTATCCAGATGCCACACATCATCTTGGTCCGTAAACGCAACATACGAACCATCCGGACGATGCGTCATGAACAGATGAAGGAAATTCCCCGTCACACCCGGCGTACCGTCGCGAGGCGGAAGAAGCTGAATACGTCGATCCTGACCAGCGCGCTTTGCAACGTGTTCAACAGTGCCATCTGTTGACCCGTCATCAGAAACGAGCAACGTTACGTCGACGCCCCTCTGATCGAGGATTGAATCGATTTGCTCGTCAATCCATGTCCGACCGTTGTAGGTCGCCATTAAGACCGTGACGCGCGGGTTTTCACCCAACGCGCCACGTGCTTGGCTATCCACGAATCAGTGACCTTCAGCCGCGTACTTCGCTTCGACGGCTTCCTTCAGCGGCGCCCACCATGCTTCGTTATCGGTGTACCACTTGATCGTGTCAGCAAGACCCGAGCGGAAGTCCGTGAAGTGAGGCTCCCACCCAAGTTCTTCGCGCAGCTTCGTGTTATCGATCGCGTAACGCAGGTCGTGGCCAGGGCGATCGGCGACATGATCGAAATCATCTGCCGGGTAGCCCATTAGTTCGTTCAGGATCGTGACAACATCGTGGTTGTTCGTTTCACCGTCAGCGCCAATCAGGTATGTTTCGCCGATACGACCCTTCATCAGAATGTCCCAGACCGCCGTGTTGTGGTCACGAACATGGATCCAGTCGCGGACGTTCAGACCATCGCCGTACAGGCGCGGACGGACACCGCGCAGACGGTTCGTGATCATGCGAGGAATGAACTTCTCGATGTGCTGGTAGGGACCGTAGTTGTTCGAGCAGTTTGAAATCGTTGCTTCCACACCGAACGAACGCACCCACGCGCGAACCAGAAGGTCCGAGCCGGCCTTCGATGCCGAGTAGGGCGACGAGGGGTTGTAGGGGGTGGTCGGCGTGAACTTAGCGGGATCGTCCAGTTCCAGATCGCCGTAGACCTCGTCGGTTGAAATGTGGTGGAAACGGACCTTGTGGCGTCGGACTGCTTCAAGCAGGGTGAACGTACCAACCAGGTTCGTCTGAATGAACGGCGACGGATCGTTCAGAGAGTTGTCATTGTGCGACTCGGCAGCAAAGTGCACGACAGCATCAGCCTTCGCAACGAGTGAATCGACAAGATCAGCATCCGCAATGTCGCCTTCAATGACACTCAGTCGCTTCGCCATGTCCTCGGACACGTCGGTCAACGAGCCACGGTTGCCTGCGTAGGTGAACGCATCAAGAACAACAACATCCACATCCGGATGGTCTTCAAGAAGAGTATGGACGAAGTTGGCTCCGATGAAACCAGCACCACCAGTAACGACGATTCGCACGATGAACTCCTAACGAATGAACAGTTATAGGCAATTATGCCGTACGAGGACAGTGAATGAGCCTCAGACGCACCATCAACCAGAAAGACAAGCCGAGGGAGGCACATTTCTTGATGCCGTGCCTGCGAGTAAAAGAAGCCCCGGCCCCGCGGGGAGAAACAGGCACTCCCCTGATCCCCATCAGCAAGATGTACGTCTCAGGAATCAAAGCTCCGTAGCAGATCACGACCGAACGCCCAGATACCCCGCGAATACTTCGAGTAGTTGCCTTTAGACGCCTCCCCCATAAGCGATGGGATCCGAGAAAAATGTCCTTTGGGCATGAGTGAACGAGCTTGCTGATGCTTCACAGCTTCTTCAAGGCGGTGTCGTTGTTCGGCTGTGCCCCGCTGTGTTGTATTGACGAAGTGGGATGCGCTGAGGGCTCGCGTCAAGCGTCGCGCATCATCATCAGAGTCTGCTGAAATCTTGCGTTTGATCTGAACAGATAACGGTTCTTTTTTCGCGCCAATTTGGTTGTTCTCATGCTGGCGATAGTCCGTCAGGGCTTCTGGAAGAAGAACCAGCTGACAATCGAAAGCGGCAATGAACGCAAGCCACTCGTCGTGGATCCAGCCGTCAGGAACCGGCATAATACTGCGCGCGAATTCCCCCTTCACCGCAGCCGTTGCGCCCGTAACAAGGTTCCGCTTGAGTAGTACCGCGAGCGCATCGCCATCGACGAGGTTCCGTTTCTCCCACGCGCTGACGTTGAGCTCTTCAAGAAGCGCCGATCCCTTTGGATTCCCCTCAGCGTCGACAAGGCGGGCATCGGAATGAACGAGCTCTTTGTCGTCAAGAGCTTCAACGAGTTTCTCAACTTTGTTCTGATGCCAGACATCATCCTGATCGCACAAAATAATGACGTCACCGGTCGTCGCGCTGATTGCATCAGCAAAGTTACTCCTGACGCCAAGGCCGGGATTATGACGCCGGACCATGAGGTCGATGTTTGTTCCAGCAACAAGCTCTTCAACAATCTGAACTGTGTTGTCACTAGAAGCGTCATCGCCCAGAACAATTTCATCCACCGGCATGGATTGAGCCAGAATCGACTCAATCTGCTGAGCGATAAATCGTTCGCCGTTATACGTACACAGGGCGACACTGATGCGCGGAGAATCAATCATTGAAAGTAATTGTTGGCATCATCGCAATCGGCCCCGTACCTGCATAAGGCCCAGCAACGATCAAGTCCCACGCGTTGTGGCGATGATTGATGGTCCTCCCAAGTCCATCTGCAATCCCCGCATGAAGGCGATACATTCCATCCCCAAGAGGAAGATTAGGAATCGAGAATGTGACTCGATTCTGACCTGTAACTGAAGGCATTACCGATTTTGAGGCATTGGTATCAAATGTAAACAAGTGCTGACCAAGATTGGTTTCGAATGTAATACCAACCAGCCAGTCATCCATTTTCTCTTCAGTGGTGAAAACCATCTGGACTTTCATATCATCTCCAGTATTCAGGCGATGAACACGATTGCCGTGTGCGTCCTCAATATAAACATCATCGAGACGGACTTTGCCAAACAAGTAATTTGAAGGATCGCTTTCCTTCTGTTCCCTATCGGCAAGCTCAAATGCTTCACGAAGAACATGAACTGCTTCTTGCGTATTACCGTCAAAAACAACGTGTCCATGATCGAGAACAACACCGCGGTCACAGACCGCATTCACTTGATCTGCTGAGTGCGAGACAAGAAGAATCGTTCGTCCTTCACGTTGAAATTCGGAAATCTTATCCATGCACTTTCGTTGGAATGGCTCATCACCAACCGCAAGGACTTCATCAACAAGAAGAATGTCCGGATCCGAGTGAACCGCAACTGCAAAGGCTAGGCGCACATACATTCCGGAGGAATAGAACTTCACCTGAGTGTCGATGAAGCGTTCGATTCCAGAAAAGGCAACGATCTCATCGAACTGTCGTTCAGTCTCCACGCGAGTCATGCCAAGAACTGATGCATTGAGAAAGACGTTCTCTCTACCAGTTAAATCCTGATGGAAGCCAGCTCCAAGCTCAAGTAAAGCCGCCATGCGCCCACGTGTAGTCACCGTTCCTGTCGTCGGACGAATGATCGAGCCCATGATTTTAAGCAGTGTAGATTTACCAGAACCGTTGTGTCCCATCAGACCGACTGTTTGATTCATTGGGATCGACAAAGAAACGTCTTCCAACGCATTAAACTCTTCGATATGAGCTTTTGAAGAATGGACGACTCGATCCTTTATCGACATATCTCGATGGATCTTAAAAGATTTTGACACATTATCTACACGGATAACATCTGGATAAGTCTTAGCCATTATCACAGCTCCTGTGCGAAGTTACCTTCGAGACGCACAAACACGCGGTGCGCTCCGAAAAGAAGAAGAATTCCGACAATCAAAGCAATTGTCATGCGGAGAATCATATGAGTGGGATAGGGAGCATCGACTCCTGCCGCCCACATTGTCCTTTGGAACCCAAGAATTGCTAGGGTAATTGGATTAGTCAGGTACAGTTCAAGAATCCATCCGGAAACCGCGTTTGCTACGAAGGAATAGGAATAGACAATAGGGGAAGCCCAGAATCCTAGAAATGTAATCACTTCAATCAGATGTTGAACATCACGCAAGTAAACATTTATTGCTGAGAGAAATAAGCCTCCAGCCAAGCCGTAAACGATAAGGAGAAGAAGGGCTAGCGGAAAGAATACGAGTAAATGCAGATGCGGGAATTGAAAAGTACATACGACAGCAATCAGGAGGATGATGAACTGAGTTAAGAAGTTAACAAGGGCATTTCCTGCAACAGATAGTGGGAATACCTCACGTGGAAGGTAAACCTTCTTTACAAGCCCGGAATTTGCGACAATTGATCCGGTTCCTCCATTAATGATGTCAGCGAATAGCGTCCATGCTGTCAATCCGGAGAAGACGAAGATAGCAAACTGCGGGATACCTCGCGCTGCTCCAAGAAAATGGCCAATAACGATGAAGTAGATCAGCAATTGTGCCAGTGGCTTCACTAGCGACCAGGCAAAACCGAAAGATGAGTCCTTGTATTTTGCTTTAAGCTCTCGTCTGACAAGGTAGCCGAACAGTTCTCGACGTCGCCACAGATCTCGGACAGCCGTCCGCGTACCTTTGATAATTCCCGTCTTGTCCCCGAGCTCTTTAAGAGGTTCTTGAACCAGGCGTGCTTCCCGATCAGCAACGATCTTGTCGAGTGTTTCTGGTGTCATCCCTGATAATTCGGCTCCTGATTCAGAGGGGCTATGAAACTCTGAGTTCGCTCTTGTAGTCACTTCAGTCTCCCCCTCATTCGCCATAGCGCTTCAAGGCTGAACGCACTCCTCGACGTACGCCTCGCCAGCGCTGGACATGATAGGCCGGGTTCACAAGCAACCCGTGAAGCTTTCGTTTGGTCGTAACCTCGCGATCACGAACTAAACGAACCGCATCCCGAAGAACTCCACCAACAACAAGCTTTATGACTGTAGGAATCGACGGAAGGGCTACATCAATCCCGACTTCGCGAAGGCCCTGCGTTTCTTCGAACATGCGATCATCGTATTCTAAGATCGTCATCTCGTTAGAGTGCCAAACGACAGCTCGCGGAGCATACGCCTTGATATAGCCAGCATCAATGACATCTCGGCCAAGCAACTGATCCTCGGCATACGAAACATCACGGTAAGGGATCTCGCCTGTGAGCACTGAACGACGAGCTGCCGAATTCACGTCGGAATAGAAGGTCACCGCATTACGCACGCCCTCGTCCTGAATGAAATCATCGTCGTAGAACAAGGTTGTACCGTGCATCGGCCCAAAACTGGCAAAGGTGTTTTTCACGTCGTAGCGCAGCAATGGGAACGCATCTGCACGAGGCGCTTGAGAACCCATGACTGCAACAATGCGCTCGCTAATATCAAAGGGAGCGGTAATCTCATGGAGCCAGCGATCAGATGCTGGAGTCGCATCGTGAGTCAGGTAGACAACATAGCGCCCCTTAGCCAAGTGGGCACCAAGGTTGCGTGTTTTTCCATGACCAAACTCGCTATTCGGGATCTGATGAAGCCTGACCCACGGATTCTTCGCGATGATGTCGAGCGTCGAGTCTGTGGATCCCGAATCAATGACGAGCGTTTCAAACGTGCCACCATAGCGCTGAGCATGAACCGCATTAAGAATTTCCTCAAGGTGTTGCTCACCGTTATAGGTCAGAATGACGACTGTTGCGTCGAATTCATATTCTTTTTCAGAAGCCATGTTCACAAATCTCCTGCCACGTACGTTGAATACCGACCTCAAGTTCAGTCATTTCGAACGGTCCGAACTCGTTTTGGATGCGTGTCGTGTCAAGAACGCTACCGTGGACATAGGTGCTGGGAACGTCACGGTATTCGATAACAGGATGCCTACCCGTCACGTTGACCATCGCGTCGACAAGTTCGTTCACCGTAGTACCACGTCCCGAACCAACGTTGTATACCGGCTGGCTTGGCCCCGTCGAAATCATCGTAGCGACGATATTCGCGAAATCTTTGACATAGATGTAGTCACGGAACATCGTTCCGTCTCCCATCACTGTCAGAGGCATATTGTTCAGAATATTCCTCAAGAAAATCGGAATAATTCCCTGGCGCTTATGCGGGTTTTGACGAGTCCCATACGGGTTCGAAATACGGAAACTCGTTGAACGCAAACCGTATTTCCGTTCAAAGAAACGCATATAGTTCTCGATGGCAAGTTTTCCAATGCCGTAGGGAGAAACTGGTAGCGTCAAGTCGTCTTCAGAGAACTTTTCTTGATCGCGATCTCCGTAGATCGTGCCACCTGAAGAAGCAAAGTAGACATGCTCGACTCCCTCGTCAGCACAGATCTGGAACAACTCAACCGAGCCAAGAATGTTCGTGCGAATATCCACGATCGGGTCATTTTCTGCTGTTGCAGGATCCGTCGTCGACAGCATGTGAACGACAATCTGCTTGCCATGAACGGCGCGACGAAGATCAGCTATGTTCAGAAAGTTTCCGTCAACGATATCAACGCCTTCCGAGGCCCAATGGCTAGTCCCCGAAAACATGTCGAATACGGTGACACAATGCTCCCGTACTACGAGAGCATCCACGAGGTGGGATCCAAGAAAACCGTTTCCGCCAATGACGAGAATGTCAGCCACGCATTGCCTCCTCGAAGGCGGTGACAAATTGAGCCCCCGCATCGTCCCACGAAAAATCCGAAACGGACGAGGCTGCCTCGCAAGATTTTTCAATCTGCTGAGAATCATCGAGAATTTCAACGATCTTGTGCGCCAACGCCTTTGGCGACAGTGGCGTGTATGCGATATGTGGATTATCTGAAACCAGACGGTTATTCTCTGCGTCATTGACGACCGGGATCGTTCCACACGAAAGCAATTCAAGTGGGAGCAACGACATGTTCGTCAGTGACATGACCAGAGCGGCCGCACATTTGTTGTAGAGAGGACTCAAATCACTGATACTCATCGCACCATGATCGATAAAGTCGAATGGCACATCCCAACCACCGAGACGCCATCCTGCCATGTGAATCGTTGTCTGAGGACGTAGCCGTTTCACTTCAGCAAGAGTCATGACACCCAGCTCAAACCCTCGACGAGCCGTCACTGGTCGCGCATAGAAGAACACATCTGATCGGCGCTGTTCATTCGTTCGCTTATACAGCGAAAAATCCGCCGCAAAATCGAAGGGATGCGTTTTCATTCCGTAGTCAGTGGAAAGCTTCTTTGCAAGCCAGCGTCCAGCAGTAAAAGCTTCAAAGCCGAAGCGATACGTATTTTCGGCAAGCACGGATTCGGAGCCAACAGAGTAGAACGACGGCTCGAAGTCCTGCACAAAGTAGTATCTGCGCGCATTCGAACGGTCGAGGTACGAGGGGTATGCCGTCTCCCAACCGGTGGAGAAGATCGCGTCGACTTCTTCGCCGACTCCAGCCGATGGCGAATACACCTCGATTGAAGCATTCAACTGAGGATAAGCAACCGAGTCACGAAGTATCTTTTGGATGCCTTTGATGTTGATCGGCAGGGGGTTAGAGGAATAGAGAAAGATCTTGACCGTATGTCCGGCTTGTTCCAAGAAAGAAAGGAAACGGAATATATTCTGGTGTCCACCTGAATGCTCTCCGGGGGGAGACATAATCCAGGCAGTCGTAAATGGGCCGTCTCCGACCGATCGAGGCTCTTGTTTCCACTGCGGATCTACTGTCCAGTCAGCAACCGCTGCATCCTCGAACTTCACCAACGAAGCATTTCTTCGTCCTCTGAGCCCACCCGCATTTTTGGGAGAGGATAAGTGAGTGCCCACTCCGAGGAAGAGGCGCCCTACTGTCAGTCGTGCGCCGTTACGTTTGTAATACGAGGCGCCCAGCTTTGAATAGTTCGCGAGCTTCTTCATTCCATTCATACGCGTCAGTGTATATGTCCGAGGCCTTGATACAGGGCAGTACATACACAGGTCTGCCAGTTCCCCATCACACGACGTTGACGGGAAACTGACAGATCAGATCACTTCAACAGGTCCAGCAGGTACTGCCCGTAACCGGACTTCACCAGCGGTTCAGCGCGCTGACGCAGTCCTTCATCATCAATGAAGCCCATACGCCAAGCCACTTCTTCAGGAGCTCCAACCTTCATCCCCTGGCGTGCTTCCACTGTACGAACAAAGTTCGTTGCATCAGCAAGGGAATCAAATGTTCCAGTATCGAGCCAAGCAGTACCTCGAGGGAGAACCTCAACTTGAAGCTTTCCTGCTTCAAGGTAAACCTTGTTCACATCCGTGATTTCGTATTCACCGCGTGCGGAAGGCTTGAGATTCTTCGCGATCTCTACGACGTTATTGTCGTAGAAGTACAGACCGGGAACCGCATAGTTCGACTTCGGATGAGCAGGCTTTTCTTCAATAGAAATTGCGGTGTAGTTATCATCGAATTCAACGACACCGTACGCGGTTGGATCTGCCACATGGTAGGCGAACACTGCACCGCCATCAGGATCCACATGACGGCGAAGCTTCGTGCCCATACCGGGACCGTAGAAGATGTTGTCGCCAAGAACGAGAGCCGCGGAGTCAGTTCCAACATGATCAGCCCCAAGGACAAATGCCTGGGCAAGTCCGTTCGGCACTTCTTGAACGGCATACGAGATATTGACACCAAGCTGTGAGCCGTCGCCCAGCAGGCGGTGGAAAGCTTCGGCATCATGTGGTGTCGTAATAACAAGGACGTCTTGGATACCTGCAAGCATCAGCGTTGACAAGGGATAGTAGATCATCGGTTTGTCATACACCGGGACAAGTTGTTTTGACGTTCCCAATGTAATTGGATTCAGTCGGGTTCCTGATCCGCCGGCAAGGATAATGCCCTTCATCGTTCCTCCGCAGGTTGAGTGCGCGCACTGGTCGACTTACTTGTGCACCTTGACGCACATTATGCCAAGACTTTTTCTAATGTTGCGCATCACACTCACACATGTACCAGAGTGCAACTGAGGAATATCACCGTCTGCTTCACCGATAAACGGCCCCCTATCACCTAAACTCGTTCCAGTACTAGTTTCCACTCAGCGCCAGCCATGGATGTAGGAGCACGATTCACGATGACGACAGCGACCAGAAAAGCTCTTGGCATTGAGGAAACCCCTATTCCTGGCTTCCTGCGCATTGATCTCACCGTGCATGGAGACAACCGTGGCTGGTTTAAAGAAAACTGGCAACGAGAGAAGATGCTCGCTCTTGGGTTACCCGACTTTGGCCCCGTGCAGAACAACATTTCTTTCAACGATGAAGTTGGCGTAACACGCGGTATTCACGCTGAGCCGTGGGACAAGTTTGTTTCGGTCGCAACCGGCCGAGTCTTCGGCGCGTGGGTAGATCTGCGCGAAGGTCCTTCGTTCGGAACGGTTTACACGACTGAAATTGACCCCTCGGTTGCAGTCTTCGTTCCTCGTGGCGTGGGCAATTCATACCAGACTTTAGAACCAAATACTGCATACACCTATCTGGTGAATGACCACTGGTCTGCCGACGCAAAATACACCTTCTTGAACCTCGACGATGAAACTGTCGCAATTGATTGGCCAATTCCGTTGGAGGACGCGATTCTGTCCGATAAGGACAAAGCTCATCCCAAACTCGCAGATGTTATTCCTTTCCCTTCTCCGGATACGCGACGTGTTTTGGTAACCGGAGCAAATGGTCAGCTTGGACGCGAACTTCTCAAGCAACTCCCCGAAGCTGGCTACAGCGTGACGGGTGTCGATCTTCCAGAATTTGATATTGCTGACGATGTCGCCATGGACGCGGTCGACTGGTCGCAATACGACATCATTATCAATGCAGCAGCTTGGACAAACGTCGACGGAGCAGAAACACCTGAAGGGCGCCCGCTTGCTTGGCGGGCTAATGCCCATGGGCCTGCGAATCTCTCTCGAATCGCAAGCAAACACCACTTGACGGTGGTGCATATTTCTTCCGAATACATCTTCGATGGTTCGGCGGAGTTTTACACGGAGACCGAGAATCCAAGCCCTCTCGGCGTGTATGGTCAGTCGAAAGCTGGTGGCGATGCAGCAATTGTCACCACTGACCAGCACTACTTGGTTCGGACCAGCTGGGTTGTTGGCGATGGAAAGAACTTCATTAAGACGATGAAGGGTCTTGCTGATGAAGGTGTTAATCCCACCGTTGTCAACGACCAAAAAGGGCGTCTTACTTTTACTACCGACCTAGCAGGTGGCATCATTCACCTTCTGTCCACTAACGCCGAATACGGAACATACAATCTTTCTGGCGAAGGTCCCGTTGTCTCGTGGTGTGACATCGCGAAAAGAGTTTTCGAATTAGTCGGTCGTTCGCCAAACGACGTTACCCCCGTAACAACCGTTGAGTATTACGCAGGAAAAGAACAGATTGCTCCCCGTCCTCTCAACTCGACGCTTGATTTGACGAAGCTTGAACAGACAGGCTTCACACCACAAAACTCGATGCAGGTTCTTACTCAGACTCTCAGCTGAGAGCAACTCACGCGTTATGACCGCCCTGGACACCAAACCAAGTGAAGGCACTCGCACCATCATGAACACGAAACTGTATCGGAATGCTTCTGAGGCTCCGCTCTGGGTACGAACTGTTCTTTTGGCTCTTATCTTCACGGCGCTCTCAGCGCTCGTCGGTTATCGCTATATTTCGGAGCATAGTGCGATCTCCCCACAAGACGAGTACGTATATATCGACGCTGTTGATAAAGCAATGCACGGCGAAGTTACTCGTCAATACTCTGAAACGGACGAATACGCGCGTTCGCTCATTACATGCGTAGGCATCGAGATTTACGGCCCGCAAGGCCCCGCCTGTGGTGACACCAATGCGCCCTCTGAAGATTATCCCTTTAAAGGCTATTCAACCGCTTCAGTTCACTCACCTCTCTATTTCTTTATCACTGCTTTCTTGACGAAGATCCTTCTCTTCCTCGCCCCCGGCAAGCAGATGTATTTGTTAGCCAAGTTCACCGGTACTCTATGGCTCGGGCTGGGATTAACTGCGACATGGCGCCTTGCGCGATACCTCGGCGGTTCACGCCTTATCACAGCATCAGTGACCGCCCTTATGCTTGCAAGTCCCGCAATCAGGTGGGCGAACTTCTATATCACCCCTGACTCGTTCAGCTTGCTCGCAGGTTCATTCATCTTCTTGTCTGCGCTCAAAATGGTCCGCAAAGAATGGACTTCGATTCCCCTCATCGTTGCCTCGGTTTTCTTTGGTCTGATTAAGTTCCAGATGCTCTTTGCAACCGGGGCAGCACTGCTGTTTATCCTCATCTATTTCATACGCATTAAAGAGGAACGCTCTTCACTCAAGCGACCAATTCTTCTTGCATTCTTGGCGCTACTTTTGGGCCTTGTCGCTCAATTTGCTTACCAGCATTACAGGAACCTCACTGCAATCCACATCGCCAAAGATTATTCAATCGATGCGCATGTTCCCTTCTCACCGACTTTTGCGGTCGAGCAACTAGATAATTTCCTTACCTACCTTTATATGGGCCCCGTATCACTCAATGGAGGCTTACTCGGCACAGTCGGGCTCCCTTATGCATTCACAACGTTATCTTCCTTGCTTCTAGTTTCAGGTCTCGTTGGAGCAGCTCTCTTCGCTGTTAACACTGAAGTACTTCACCAATCATTCGCGCTTGCCCTATTGTTGGCCTCAATCTTCGTAGCCCCCGCGTTCTACATCTACCTGAACCTCACAATGGGTGTTGGGTTTGACCTTGCTCCGCGATATGGTGCCGCTCTTCTACCGGCTCTTGCGATAGGTCTACCCGTGACAGTAAAGTCCAAGACTTCTTCGGTTCTAGTGGCAGTATTCGCCGTGTTTGCACTCGCGTTTGCTCTGATTGCAAACAGTATTGTCTAGGTCGATACATCCACTATGTACTCGACACCGATGAACAGAAAGTAACAGATAATGGCTGAAGCAAAATCACGAATCTTGGTCATCGTTCCAGCTTGGAACGAAGAAGCAGTCATCGGACCTGTGCTTGAAGAGCTTCGTAGCGAAGTCGGCTCGATGGCTGATATAGCTGTTGTCTCTGACGGCTCCGGCGATCGCACAGCAGCAATTGCCAAAGAACACGGAGCGATAGTTCTTGATCTGCCTATCAACCTCGGTGTCGGAGGAGCGATGAGGACAGGTTATTCCTATGCTCACCGCAACAACTACGACTATGCTGTTCAGCTTGATGCAGACGGTCAACACGACCCCAAGGAGATCTCGAATCTCTTGGCATCCGCGAAAGAAACGGCCGCCGATGTTGTGATCGGCGCGCGCTTCGCAGGAAAAGGCGACTACACCGTTCGAGGCCCCCGTCATTGGGCAATGAAAGTTCTCTCCACAATCCTTTCGAGAGTATGCGAAACGAAATTGACTGACACAACGTCGGGCTTCAAACTCAGCAACCGAAAAGCTATCGCTTTGTTTGCACGGAACTATCCGGCTGAGTACCTGGGTGACACAATCGAAGCACTTGTCATCGCAAAACGTCACGGTTTAACGATTCGGCAGGTTCCCGTAGAAATGCGTCCCCGCGCTGGAGGAGAACCCTCACATAATCCTCTTAAAGCTGCTCGATTCCTGATTCGTGCATTCATTGCGTTGTCCGTTGCGTTGACACGCCCCTCTGTTGGCTGACGAGTGAGAGAAACTGGAGATCAGAAATGACATCAACGTACTGTCTCGCTATCCTTTTCGCGCTCGTTATCTTTTACGCAATCTTCATCAAGATGCGCAATGCTGGGATGAAGGAACGCTACGCGACGTGGTG
Source organism: Pauljensenia sp. UMB9872 (assembly GCF_030212665.1). Lineage (NCBI taxonomy): Bacteria > Bacillati > Actinomycetota > Actinomycetes > Actinomycetales > Actinomycetaceae > Pauljensenia > Pauljensenia sp. UMB9872. The sequence goes on from NZ_JASOER010000016.1 coordinate 39,348, forward strand.
GTTCGTCATTGCAATCGGGGTGTTGATCGTTTCCTTGTTCCCGAAGGCACTGAGCTTTGTTGCTCATCTCTTGGGTGTGCAGGTTCCTCTCAACCTTGCTCTAGTGACTGGAGCAGTTGTTTTCATGCTTCTTACACTTCGAATGAGCGTTGATCTGTCTCATGCCAGCGAAGAGCGACGAAAGCTCACTGAAGAAATCGCAATCCTCAACTACGAGCTCGGCCTCCTTAAATCCCAGCAAGCTGGAAAACAATCAGATCACTAAAGCCACTCAACGTGTTATCTCGGAGAGCTAAGACCTCGCTGGCAACGTGACGAGCACCAATCTTTTCGCTAAGAAGATCTTGAGATCAGTCAGGTAGGCTCACAACATGAATTTGCAGTTCCTAAGAGACTCCGTGCGCGCCACGGCACTTTTTCTGTTTTCTCTGATCGCAGTTGCTCTGTTCGGAATGGTCGTCAAGACCGGCATCGCCTTGGTATTCTGGACAGCCGTCATCGTTGCGCTTGCCCTTTTTGGCGTCGTCATCTATCGGAACTACCAGACACTGACGCCTCGGTCTTTCTTCACTGCACTCGCAATTCTTCTTCCCTCTCTTGTCGGTATCGCTTCAGTCGTCTATTTGCTCTCGTACTATGACGGTGGCGTTCCGGTTCAGTTCACGCGTAACGATATGGTGATGAATACCATCGAAGCGCTGACAATCCACCAGAACGGCGGACTAGGTTCCGGCGATGAGGTCAAACCTGTCTTCCTTACTGCGGTTATCACCTCAATTTTCTATGGGCCAGGAACTTCCTTCAGCCCACTTCTGACGATGTTGTATGGCAACATCGTTGCGGGTCTCGTTGTATGTTGTCTCGCCAGTATCTTTACCGGCTGGCTGACGTGGGCGTTGTTACCAAACGCTCCATGGCCCCTACGCACAGCTGCCGTGTTTGTTACCGGGTGGGTCCCCTTCACTCGTAATGTTTTTGGCGCGGTTGAATTTGATGGCTACCTCAACATCCCAGTTATCTATTTGATCTTGATCCTTTCGTGGATTACCTATCGGACCCTCCGTCCTGCCCAAGCACTCATCTGGCTTCCTGTGCTACTGGTCGCCACACTTGCTACGTGGTCTCCGGCTTCCCTGATGCCCGGCCTGTTGCTATTAATGGCACTTGTACGTTGTCTTCATAATCTTCCCGCACATCGCCCAACGTCACGAGAGTTGATTTGGATCGCACTGACTTGGCTCTGCGTTGCAGTATTCTTCTTCGCTTGGTCACTCCCAGCACTCCGCGTCGACGGTGATTACCTCTCTGCTGGTCCCGGCTATTTTGCTGGTGAGATAAGCGACCACCTTACAATTGCCAGCATTCTTTTGCTTCTAATGCTCTTCGTTTTCGCCGCTGCCCTTCCCCGGCATCGCTCGCCCGAGGCAATGGGACTTAGCGCCTTTGCAGTTGGCAGTTGGCTCGCGATCTTCTTCCTCCTCTTACTGCGAGAATCTGGCGATTCTCGCTGGGGCTACTATCCCCTGAAGATGATGTGGATCTCAACGATCACATTTGCAACCATCATGACGATTGAAGCGCTCCGCCAAGCGTTTACCCCTCGGTCAGCATCTGACCGACGCTCCTACGCATGGTGGCGAGGGCGTTGTGTTCAAGCCGCCTTCTTTGCCCTGTCGGTAGTCATCATGGGCGTAGGCTCTCTTCTCCCATTTGAACATTTCGGTCGCGGTGGGACTCTCTTCCCCATGCTGCCTCGCTACGCAACAATGCCCACCGATAAAGACCACAAAATGCCGACCCCTGAGGAAAAGAAACTGTACGACCAATTGGTTGAAGTTTTTGACGAAAACCAGGGCGCTCCTGTCGTGTTCATTCGTCACGCGTCCAACCTCGCATTCGATGGCGATCGAAATCGGTACCTTATTCAATTCTCAGCGCCTACAAGTTACGATGTGCGTATTCACGCATACCGCGAATGGCACGGCGACTACTACGGAATGCTCTGCCCGCTCCTACGCGCTTGGGATAAAGAAGCGACTGTTATTACGTCCACTGAGGGCTACAAAACTACGCGCGAACAGATTGACTACTGTGGTCTATCGGATCGCGTCAAGCTCATCACCCTCGACAACTGACTCAGTCTTGTCTTTAGCTCTTGAGGAATCCATGCTTGATAAGCTACGAAAGACCTTCGTCCAAAAAGACCTCAGTTCTCGAGATAACTCGCTGAATTTTCTACGTCTGTTCTTCGCTCTACTCGTTGTCTTCTCCCACGCGCAGATTCTCACCGCTACAGGTGATGGTGTCGTTGTTCTAGGACAACACCTAGGAAGCTGGGCCGTTGTTGGATTCTTTGGTATTTCGGGTTACCTCATTACCGGAGCCCGAGTCCGAAGCGATGCGGGAAAATATCTGATTAACCGCGTCGCCCGCATTTATCCTGCATTCCTCGTAGCACTCACATTCGTCGCTTTCGTGCTCGCTCCTATTACCCACGTGATTGAAAAGGGCACTATTGACGGATATTTTGGCACTTCCCCTACCCCACTTGACTACGTCTATAGCAATATCCTGCTGAAGGTCAGCTACTACCACATCGGTACAACCCTGGCAGACCACCCACTGACTGCCTGGAATGGGTCGCTATGGTCGCTCTCCTATGAATTCTGGTGCTACATCATCATCGGCGTATTCATGTCCTGGGCATTTATGCGCAAGCATGTCTGGCCAACTGCCGTTCTATTCGCATTTTCAGTGTTGGCCCACGCTGGTATTGAACGCCTTAATCCCTACATCGATAGCAACTACGATTTGGGACTGCTCATTTTCATGCTTCCCTATTTCTTGGGTGGTGCGCTGATTTTCCAGCTGAAGGACACGCTTCCAATGCGTGGCCGCTACGCGCTGATCGCTGCTATCGCTTCAGTTGGTATCATCTACGCCCTGCCAGACTTCGGTAAGCAACTCGCCTCTCCGCTCATGGCATACTTCGTTCTCTACCTAGGTACGATCATGCCATCACCGCATTGGGTGAAAACACATGATATTTCGTACGGGATCTACGTATTCCACTTCCCCATCATTCAGTTCCTCATCACTCTTCACCTAGACAAACTCGGATTCGTTCCATTCTTGATTGTCGCTGCACTTATCACGATGGCGCTGGCTACTCTCAGCTGGTTTGGAGTCGAACGTGCTGCGATGCGGTGGGCACGTGGAAAATCACCGTGGGGTGACTTAAAGAAGACTTCTTCTGTTTCTCCGGTACCAGCGAGTGAACACACAAGCGAAGACAGGTCTGTTGTACGTTAGGCTCTGCTTTCCCTCACCGGGAATCTAGCTCGAAACCACAGCTGAGATTCCAAAAAGGTACTCAGATCATTAGACTCGCCTTATGGGATCTCATCGCATTCGCTCTGTTGCATCACTGTGCTTCGCGCTGACACTGCTACCTTCAGTGGCAATTTCTTCCAGCGCTGAGCCAACTCCAGCTTCCCAAGACGGATGGTCGCTCCAGGACAATAGCTGGGTGTTCACCCGTTCGGGACACATTCTGCAGGGCTGGTTCCAAGATCGCAGTTCTTGGTATTGGGCTGACTCAGAAGGTCGAGCCGTCCTTGGATGGAAGCACATCAATTCTTCGTGGTATTACTTCAATTCCTCGAACGCGATGGTTACTGGCTGGCAGTCCATCGGCGGCAAATGGTATTACTTCACCACCAGTGGCGCCATGCACACTGGGTGGCTCCACAATGGAAACACGTGGTACTACCTCGACTCTTCCGGAGCAATGGCCACCGGCTGGAACCTCGTCAACAACACCTGGTACTACCTCACCCAGAGCGGCGAAATGAAAACCGGCTGGGTCGATAACGGCGGCACGTGGTACTACCTCGACTCTTCCGGAGCAATGGCAACCGGTTGGCGATCAGTGAACGGAACCTGGTATTACTTTAAAACATCAGGCGCCATGAAAACCGGTTGGCTGGAAAACAACGGCACCTGGTACTACCTCGCCCCATCAGGAGCAATGGTCACAGGCCAGCAGGACATTAATTCGGCCACCTACTACTTTGCCTCCGACGGAACGTGGTTTACGCCTACGCCGATCATGGGAGCACCTCAGAAAAACCGTGCCACAACGATCCAAGCAATGCTGAACGCATACGCCCAATCGGGTCACTCCTATCCCTCGGGTGCACTCAGCATTGGGGGCGCTCCCACCGCTTTAGACTTCTTCTCGATCCTCTACGACGAGGCAACAGCCGAAGGCATCAACCCGGAAGTTGTCTTTGCCCAGTCCATGCTAGAAACCGCATGGCTCTCATTCGGTGGCGATGTCAAGATCCAACAGTTCAACTTCGCAGGACTTGCCGCGACAGGTAACGGAGCACAAGGCAACGGCTTCCCCGATGTGCGCACCGGTCTGCGGGCACAAGTCCAGCACCTACGCGTATACGCTGACCCACATGCAACTGTATCGAGTCTTACCTACCCCCTGGTAGATCAACGGTTCGATTACGTTGTAAAGGGAAGCGCGCCCATCGTTGAATACCTCGGCATTCAAGAAAACCCCCAACACCGCGGGTGGGCGACCGGCAAAAACTACGGGTTCCACATCGTTGCCCTGATGAAGCGGTCTTTCAGCTAAAAAGTGGACAGAAGTGTCCCAGTTGGAATTGAAGTCTTTCGGCTCTCACATACGACTACTGTTCGACGGCTTTCTTATCCCTGTTCGCCACCAGTACGAATCCGAAGATCATGGATAGCACGGTCATCGCTATTCCATAGGCAATCGAAGCACCCATAATCTGATAACGCGGGATCAGAATGGGAACAAGAGCTGCAATCGTCAACGCTGACACGGCGTACCCTACAAAGACCAGCTTCTGCTGGCGCATCGTCGTAATCGCGTAATACAGAATCACACTGGCAGAGTTCATAGCTCCGCCAAAGACAAGAACGATCAGCTCCGTTCGATATGGAGCAATATCTTTACCGAAAACAAGATTGAGAATTGGAACACCAATAAAGTAGGTCACAATCGCAACCGCGACAAATGCGCCCGCTGTAGCGGTAAGCCCGCGACGCACGATCCCAACAAATCCTGACCAGTTGTGCCGAACCCAATGATGAGCCATCTGTGTCAGGAGCGGTCTAAAAACAACCAATGCCAGCAAATTGATCGCTACCGCAGGCATGTAAAGAATTGCGAAAATACCCTGTTCTGTCAGGCCCAAGTAACGGTCAATGCCGAAACGTGGAGCATTCGCAAGATACATGGAAATAAACGATGCAAGAGCAAGCGGTAGACAATCAATGAGAAGAGCGCGAATCTCGCGTTTTGTCCATAGCGGTTTGAAAGCAAAAAGACGCACGCTCTGAGGAATAAACAGAACGATCATCGCTACGAGCGACGCAACCAAAGTTGCAATTACTGTTATCCACAGGTTCTGCGTAACGACAAGCCCAGCGCTAAATACAGCTGTGGTGACAAAAGTACGCCAGAACCCTGCTCTGCCAGCAATATCAAGATGGCCACTACGCTGAAGCTCGCAGTAATAGACATCTTCAACCGCATCAAAGACGCGGATCGAGGCAACCAGGATCATGAGCATCACAGCACAAAGCCCATCGCCACTCACAACCGCGTATCCTGCAATGCCAATAATCATTGCAACGACGGTCAAGATCCTCGCTGCATGATAGGTGCCGAAAGTGAACTTCCCCGACGCATCTGTCACATGGTACGTGCGTACTTCAAACATTCCCAGCGTCTGGAATTGTTGACCGACCGCAATTGCTAACGAATATAAGCCGGCAATCTCAATACCGAGAACACGAGTGACAACGATCAACATGACTACCGTCGCCACAGACTGCATCAGAGAATATGCAGTATTCCAAAAGTAGTCACGTTTGAGAGAACTACTGGCACTGGTGTCCGACATGGACTAGTCCTTCTCTCAGGCGAGGCTCTCGTAGGGACCGAAATCGATTTCTACCGGCTTATGGTTACGGCGCTTCTCTTCCGGTGGCATCTGCATGTAGTCGCCGTACGAACGTGTCAGAACCGCGTCGTACTCGCGCTGGAGTTTGACCGTAATGTCTTCAAATGGAACATCCCGAGCTGGGAAAAGCTCCTCGCGAGTCACTGTCCAGTTCCACGGATCACGCATCGAAAAGTCAGCGTAGATCCCTGTATCAACCGATTCGAAACGACGAGCAGCCTTATCCCACTTGTTCTGCAACATTTGTGGGGTTACACGGAATAAACGCATAGCCCAATGAGCGAGCGAGGTTGCGCTGTGGATCGCAAAACGCTTGAAGCCGTGTGTGTCGATCAAGTAGGGAGTCGGGGTTCCCTGTACGTAGAGCAGACGTCCCCACACCCATGTTCTGCGACTCATTGCTTTAACCGCTGCAGGATCATCGCCCGGAACATTATCGAGAGGGAGTAGATCGATTGCTAAGCGCATCCGGTACTTCGAGTCCTTGCCAAACTCAGGAATGAAAACAGTTCCATCCAGCCCAAGTTTGGTAAACATGAAAGGATATTCTGGCACCGTACGCGTATTGTCGAAACGATAGTCTTTCGACATAATCTTCGGCGCCTCGGCAAGGAAACGCTCGTAATCGGCACGAGTCATAAGCACGTCAACATCATCGTCCCACGGGATGAACCCGTGGTGGCGCACAGCCCCAATAGATGTTCCACCGTAAACCGTGTACTCGACTCCAAGCTCGCGGCAGGCGTGATCAAAATCCTTCAAAATCTTCAGGAGAACTGCCTGAATCTTCGCAAGCTGCTCCGGATCTGAAAATGCATCAGGCGTTGCCATACGTTGTCCTTAAACTCGAGCATCATTCCAATTTGATCGTTACCCGATTATCGCACAGGAGAGTATTTCAGCCGAGAAACACATCGTGCTTCAACAATGATCCCAGACTCGTTACGCCACAAGAATTCACATGCACATCCACGCTACTCACCACTGTCATAGGTTGCACACGAGAAACAAGAGTCGATCAAAGGGGAGCCAGATATGCGTCCATTACACTGAGTGACCATGCATCTGCCGCAACCATATACTCGAGATCTTAGCTCTCGCGATAACGCCCTCAACCTCTTGCGATTAGCCCTTGCGTTTCTGGTCGTGTTTTCTCACGCCCAGATTCTGGCAGGTGTTGGAGATGGTGTTGTCTGGCAGGGACAGCACCTGGGTAGTTGGGCAGTCGTTGGTTTCTTCGGTATTTCCGGTTTTCTTATCACGGGTGCACGAACCCGAAGTAATGGCGCACAGTATTTGATGAATCGCATTACTCGCATCTATCCCGGATTCTTGCTGTCCCTAGTCGCGGTTGCTTTCATCTTCGCACCAATTGCCTATTACGTTGAAAGGCACTCGTTCGACGGGTTCTTCGGAACTCCGACTACGCCACTCCACTACATTTACTCGAATATCTTCCTTTTAATTAATCACTACGATGTCTCGGGCACTCTTGCATCAGTGCCTTATCCGTCGGCTTGGAATGGTTCCCTTTGGAGTTTGTACTACGAGTTCTGGTGTTACATCATCATCGGTGTCTTCCTGTCATGGACGTTCACAAAGAACCACGTGTGGCCAACGATCCTGCTATTCCTCGTGTCGGTTGCAATTCACGCAAAAATCGGTTGGTTTCTTCCATACGTTGGCAATAGTGGTGATTTTCAGCTACTCATCTTTATGCTCCCCTACTTCCTTGGGGGCGCGATTATCTTCCAGCTACGCGATAGGTTGCCAATGAGATGGGAGTACGCTTTTGTTTCCCTCATCCTTGCGCTTGTGTGTATCTACGGTTCGGACGGTTTCGGTAAGCAGGCAGCATCACCATTTATGGCTTACTTGATCCTCTGGCTGGGAGCTGTTCTCCCCTCTCCGAAACTCATTCAGGTTCATGACATCTCGTACGGCGTGTATATTTTCCACTTCCCCGTCCTTCAGCTTCTCATCCTGTTCGGCGTTCACACGATGGGGTTCTGGTTCCTTTTAATGGTTTCCACGCTCATCACTGGCATCTTGGCGACGGCGAGCTGGTTGGGTGTCGAACGCGCAACGATGCGTTGGGTTCGTGGAAAATCCCCCTGGGGAGAGCTCTCCTTAGCTGCTCGTTAGTAAGCCTCAGCAAACAAGGCTTTTCGCTACTAAGAACTCACTTCCCTCATTGCCTTCCAACGAAGTGATAGCCATTCACTGAAAAAGGCTGGTGGGTGCTTCTCAGAAGCACCCACCAGCCTTTTCAGTTTGCTCTGACAGGCTACGAAATCACATGCTTCAGAAGTTGCGAGACTGCCGCGTTATCCTTCTGTTTCAAGGCTTGGGGAAGCAAAGTCAGAGCATGTGCTCTCGACGTTGAATGAATACGCGCAGCACGTGCAGCGCGCCTCCAGCCATTCTTCAATACAAGCTTCTCGGCAATCGCAAAGTAATCGCGTTCTCCTTGGAAACGACGTCCGTCAAAAAGTGCAGTCGATGATGCAGATTCAGCGTGACGACGGTATGCAAAACACACATAGGGATCGAAGAGCAGAGAGCCTCCAGCTACGATGACATCCATGACAAGCGCAAGATCCTGAATAATCGGGAAACCCGGACGGAACTGCGTTGTTTCAAAAACCTCACGCTTGAAGACGAGAGAAGGCCAATACAACCAATCGGCTCGCAACAGCGATACGGCAAGAGCCTCACCGGACAACAGACGAGGACGCTGCGCATCAGGTCGCAGTAGGGACTTAACCCGGTCGACAACAGGAGTGACCGCAGAGCTGTTCTCATCAATGATTCGAACTCCCGGCTGGATAATGGAGGCAGAGGGAAATTCAGAGTGAAGCTTCAAGATTCGTTCGACGAAGTCGCGTTCTGGAACATCATCGCATCCGAGCAACATAACGAGCTCCGCCGAAGCAAGTTCAACGCAGCGCTCATAGTTCTGGGTGATGCCCAGATTGTTTTCGTTGCGAATATAAGTCACGCGCTCGTCATCAAGGCGCGAGAAGTACTCGCCCACCTGCGGATCTGGGTAGCAGTCGTCAACAACCGTCAACTTCCATCCATCCACGCTTTGGTGACGAACGGCCTCTACTGTTTCAAAGAGGTACGACGGTTCTCCCCAAAACGGCAACATAATGTCGAGGGTATGCATAGCTCAATCTCTCAGATTCTTCGGAGGAAGGGAGCCAACGGATCTGGCTTCTACCTTTCAGATGACTCCATCTTAGTTGCTCGATTATTATCTCGGCAGAACCTACAGGGAACGCCAAGATAGTGCACGAACCCTCACCTATGTTTTTCAGCTTACGGTGTCTGATTTAGCTCGTTTTATACGAGGTAATGGCAAAACCAACTGATACCATCACAACTATGCGAAAGACTGTTCTCGTTACTGGTGCCGGTGGCTATATTGGTCGCCATGTCGTCGACGCTCTACTGAAGCATGACGTCAATGTTTCTGTCGTGGATTTGAAGTTTGACGGAATCAATGAACGCGCCAAACGTCTGAACGTCAATATTTTTTCAGGCGACGCTGACATCTACGAGCAGCTAGGCAAGCCCGATGTTGTGCTTCACATGGCCTGGAGGGACGGTTTCAAGCACAATTCTCAGGCGCATGTGGACGATTTGGCTTCCCACTACCACTTCATCTCACATCTTCTTGAAGGCGGGTTGCCTCAGATTGCAGTTATGGGCTCAATGCATGAGGTCGGATATTGGGAAGGCGCTATTAATGCTGACACCCCCTGCCACCCCGCATCCCTCTATGGAGTAGCAAAGAATGCTCTGCGTGATCTCACCGCTATTCGCGCTTCTCAAACTGGCTCGTTGATGCAATGGATCCGTGGCTACTACATCGTCGGCGATGACAAATTCGGTAATTCCATTTTCGGCAAGCTTCTTCAGGCTGATGAAGAAGGCAAGACATCTTTCCCCTTCACCATGGGAAAGAATCTGTACGATTTCATTTCCGTTGATGGTCTAGCGCAACAGATTGCCGCGATCGTGACGCAGACCGAGCACACGGGCATCATTAACGCCTGCTCGGGTCAACCGATGTCATTGGCTGACCGCGTTGAGGCATACATCAAGGAAAACAATCTTTCTTTGACACTCGAGTACGGCGCCTTCCCCGATCGTCCCTATGACTCTCCCGGCGTTTGGGGCGATCCAACGATCATCAACCAGATCATGGCAAAGAACTGACTTCGCGTTCAAATAGGTGTGGCCTCCCTACAGATGAACTGTCCCCTGAAAGTTAGACAGTTTAATAGTAGGGGTTCTTAGGCTACGAGGGCATGATTCCGATATTCGTTCGGGGTCATGCCCTCGAGTCGTTGTTGGATGCGTTGGTTGTTGTACCAGTGGATGTAGTCCTGTATTTGATTGGCTAGGTCTTCGGTGTTGGTGAATGCTTGTTGGTAGAACAGTTCTGCTTTGAGGTGGGCGAAGAAGTTTTCTGCTATGGCGTTGTCATGGCAGTTACCTTTTCTGGACATGGATTGAGTAGCGTTGTAGTTGGCTAGTAGGGCTTTCCAACTGTGGTGTTGGTATTGGAATCCTTGATCCGTATGCATGATCATGCCCGGTCCTGGCTGCGCCTGGTGTAAGGCTTTGCGCAGGCTAGAGTTGGTGAGTTCTAGGTTTGGTGAGGCGCTAATCGAGTAGGAGATGACGCTGTGGTCGTACAGGTCAATGATTGGTGACAGGTACAGTTTTTGGTTTCCTACTCTGAACTCAGTGACGTCTGAGACCCATTTCTGGTTCGGCTTGGTAGCTGTGAAATCACGATTAAGAACGTTGCCAGCCGCGTTGGATTGGTTGGATCTGTAAGAGTTGTAACGCTTTTTCTTACGCGCCTGGCACACTAGGTGTTCTTGTTTCATTAGTTTGGCTACCAGTTTTCTAGATACGCAAATGCCTTGACGTTTCAAAGCTAGCCTGACGCGACGGTGACCATAGCGTGCGTGGGATTGGTCAAACACGGTCTTGATCTCACGTTTGAGCCCAGCGTGCTTATCAGGAGCATCAAGGCGGGCTTGGTGATAGTAAAACGTTGACCTGGCAAGGCCAGCAGCTTGGAGTAAATCGAGGGTGTCAGGGTTTTTGTGTGTGAGGCTCTGATCTAGAAGGAGTTTCACTGATAATGACTAAGGTGTCACCGAAG
>NZ_JASOER010000017.1:0-38030 GCF_030212665.1 Pauljensenia sp. UMB9872
AGCATATATTTTCATCGTTAACCCAGTTCAGGGCCCATAAATCGAGAGATTCACACACACATTTTGTCGTTTAACCCGGAATATCCAAACGGTTAATCTGGGTAGTCATTTGCGGCAAACCCGTGGCGCACACTATGGTTATACCGTTGTCCGAACGCCCCTGTGAGGATTGCGGACAGGCCACCTTAGCTCAGTCGGCAGAGCGATTCACTCGTAATGAATAGGTCGTGGGTTCGATTCCCACAGGTGGCTCTGAGATAGCCCCCGCGAGAGCGGGGGTTTTCGCATATCCGGGGACGAATGGCGCAGGCACCCAATTTCCGCTCTCGTCATGCTGTGGCAATAGCGACTGGGGCGTCACTCCCAGGGCGCTGGCAACGGAGAGCAGGTCGTCCAATGACCATCCCACTTCGCCAGCTATTTTCAGCGAGATTGAGGGGCGTGATAAGCCTACTCGCTTAGCTAACTCAGCCCTTGTTACACCTTGGTAGAACATAATTTGATTGACGGTTAAGCCCGTCGCTTGCGCAGGTGTCAGACCAGCACTTTGGTTGTTTAGGTTCATGCCTTAACTGTATCAAAGTATTTTAATAGGCGCAACTAGGTTCACTTGCGTTAATAGTATTAACGAGCTAATCTGCATTTATGAACGTTAATAAACCTAACAACAATGATGAACTATTGACGGCTGGAGAAGCTGCCAAACTGCTTCCGGACACATCCGCTCAAAGCCTTCTGAGGTGGGCGCGTGATCGAAAGATAGCGTCAGTGCGGCTTCCCAACGGAAGGGTGTTCTTTGAGCGCGAAGCGATAGAGAGTCTGCCGGTCTATAGAGAGCCTGCCTATGCTGCTGGTTCTTTGCCGGAAGATCGGGTGCTGCCTTGTTTTTCTGCGTCTGGCGGTGGGTTTGGTGAGTGCTGAGGCTGTTCAGTGGGCTTGGCGGGTTGAGTGTCGTCGGTTGAGTGACAAGTTGGTGTTGCTTCGTTTGGCGTGGAAGGCGTGATGATTACCGTGCATGTGTGTACGCAGGAGGAGTTGGACGAGGCTCTAGCCGAACCTAAGTGTCATGAGGTCGTTATTCGTTCGCCTAGGGGCGTGTGGCTGAAGATCAGGGATTCGCGCGGTAAGGCTGTTGAGGTATTGGGCGACGCGATGGTCAAGGTATCGGGCGATACGAGGGTCACGGCATTTGGCGACGCGGTGGTCGATGTATCGGGGAATGTGACGGTCAGGGCATTTGAAAATGCGACAGTCAATGCGTTCGACAACGCGACGGTCAGGGCATGTGACTGCGTGACAGTCGTGGCATATGGTGACTCGACGGTCAGCGCGCTCGACAACTCGACAGTCGTGGCATATGACAACTCGACAGTCAGGGCATGTGACTGCGTGTCTGTCGCGGCATATGACGACGCGACAGTCAAGGCGTGGGATCGCGTGTCTGTCGCGGCATATGACGACGCGACAGTCAAGGCCGGGACATGCGTCCCAGTTCATGTCAACTCCAAGAACGTCACACACCAAGGCGGGGTCATTATCGACATGACCGCAATTGACGCCAATGACCCTGAAACGTGGTGCGCAATGCACCTTGTTGAGGTTGATGAAGACGGGCAGGCTCACCTTTATAAAGCCCTCGACGCTGATCTAAACGCTGGGCACTACTACCGGCTTACCAATTACCCGATCGGACACGTCGTTGACGACACCGCGAACTGGGTGGACAACAACAAGTGCGGAGGCGGGTTGCACGTGTCGCCGACCCCGTGGATGGCTAACGCCTACTACGGGGGAGAGTCTCGGTTTGTTGAGGTGTGTTGCCCTGTAGAAGAGTTGCGCCCTATCGACGAGGCGAAGGCGAAGGCTCCGCGTTTGCGGGTGTTGCGTGAGGTTACGGTCGATGGCTCCCCGGTTGGGGGTGGCACCCGGTGAGTGCTGAGGCTGTTCAGTGGGCTTGGCGGGTTGAGTGTGGCCGGTTGAGTGACAAGTTGGTTTTGCTTCGTTTGGCGTGGAAGGCGGATGGCGATGGTGCTGTTCGTGTTGATCCGGTGTTGGTGTCGGGTGTGACGGGTTTGAGTTTGTCTCGTGTGGAGGCGGCGATTTCTTCTTTGGAGCGTTCGGGTCTTATTGAGGCTCGGCGGTGGTCTGATTCGGGCTGTTGGTCGGTCCGCTTGCTGTTAGGAGGCGTGTTGTGAGTGTTGAAGCGATTGAGTGGGCGTTTGGTTTAACCGACGGTATTGATGTGCTCGAAAAGATGGTCTTGTTGTCTTTGGCTGATGATGCTGGTGAGGACGGCTGGGTGTTGTTGCGCTCGCTTGAGCGTCCAGCTCGCCGGTCGTGTTCAAGTGTTGATGATGTGAAAGGTGCTTTGGTCCGTCTTCAACAGCGTGGGCTTATCGATCTGGGTTGCTCGGATATTGAAGCGGCGCGCTTTCCCAGGTTGGGCCAGGTGATGGTGGGGGGTGAGTTGCCATGAGTATTCAGGCTATGACGTGGGTGTGGGGCCTGGAGGGTCTAGACACGTCGCAGACGATGGTGCTTCTAGCTTTGGCGGACGCGGCGAACGATGATGGCTTCGCGTGTTGGCCTTCGCAGGAGACTCTTGCTCGTAAGTCCCGCATGTCGGTTCGGTCGGTGAAGCGCCATATCGCGACGTTGCGTGATGCTGGTTTGATCGATGTGGAAATGCAATCGTCCACTCGTGGTCGTATGGCTAATTTGTATCGACTTCATGTAGGTGCAGAGTGGGACTTTTCTGCGCTAAGTCGCCAAAGGGTCAAATTGGCCCCTAGCGATAGCGCTAGTGGCGAAATCGTTGATATTCCGGCAAAGGGCCAAATTGACCCCTTGCGGAATGACGGGTCAAATGAAGTACCCAAGGGGACACCCGTGACCCCTACCAAGGGGTCATGGGTGTCCCCTTGCAATATAGGAACCGTAATTAAGAACCACCAAACCAAACCTAACCAAACCGAACCTGCACAGGAGGAAGCGCCTGTGGGGTGCGAGGGTGAGTTTTTTGGTTCGGTTGGGTCTGGTGTGGAAGTCGAGATTGATTCGCCGTTGGTGGAGGCGGATGCGGAGTTGATCGCGGAGTGCCTGCCACCGCCCTTGAGGGTGTTGGATGCTGCGGGCGCTGTTGCGGTGGCGCGACTGTTGCGTGAGTGCGTGGACGCGGGTTGGCAACCGGCCCAGATTCGCCAGGTGATGGATCAGGCTTTGCCGCCCAATGTTGGCCGTTTGTCGCGTTTGGTGTGTTACAGGCTTCGGGCGAATGTGCTCAATGGGCTACCCCCGGCGCGTAGCGCGGATGAGGATCCGCGTGTGCGTCGTGAGCGTGAGCGCCAGGCAGAGCGCGCGCGTCAAGAGCGCATTGAGGCTCTTGCGGCCTTGGTTGAGCCTGGGGATGTTGATCCGTTGTGGGATCAGGCGTGGAGCCAGGTTGTGTGTGAGAACCCGGAGGCGTCTCGCGTGGAGCAGTTGCATTTGGCGCAGGAGCGTCACGCTGTCTTGCTGGGTGGTGAGTCGGCGTGAGTATGTCGTGGCCGGTGTGGGCGCGAGGCGTGAAGGGCTTAACCCCGTCGCAGTCGCTGGTGTTGTTTGAGCTTGCCCGTTTGGCTGATGCTCGGGGCGTGGTGATTTGCGCGGTTGAGCACCTGGTGGAGGCTACGGGCGTGGCGCGCCGTAGCGTGTTTCGCGCGTTAGCTGGGTTGGAGGAGCGCGGCGTGCTTTCTCGAAAGATGCGCTATCGGGGCGGTAAGCAGGCTTCGTCAAGGTTTGTTTTGCATTGGGTGACTACTCGTAGCCAAGCGATTGTCAGTGATGATGCTGGCGAGGGTGCTGTAGCGGTTGAGCCGGTGGTTGAGGCTTGTGAGAGTGCTGTGGCTTTGCGTATTTCGGATAATGAGGGTTTGCGCAGGACTCTTGAGCAGGCCGCGTCTGAGGGTTGGCGTGGGGCTGCGGCTCAGTGTTTGGCGGCGACGTTGCACCAGGTGGGTGCGCGCCAGTTTTCTAGCGCGATTTCAAGGGGTATGCAGTTTTCGGGCATGTCGTATTCCGAAGCGGCGTGTGACACGTATGGGATCGCGTGGGAGGTGGCGATAACGTGCACTGAGCAACTTGTTGAGGCTTTGAGCCCGTGGGCGGTGTGGACAACGATTGTGAACCGGCGTTGTTTTGCTCGTGATGATGTTTCTGGCGTGGAGGAGCTGGTGGAGCCAGCGATGATGCCTGAGATGGGTTTGCGTCCTGGTATGGGTCAGGATTCTGATGTGTGGGTGTCGGTCGATGATTTTTCCGGCCCGCTTGCTCGACTGGTTGAGGCCTTGATCGATGCGGGTATGAGTGAGACCTTGGCGTGGGCGGGCACGCTTCGCGTGGCTGAACTGGCGGTGAGTGATGCGTCAAGGCGGCACCGGGCAGCTGGTGTTGATCCGCGTTTATCTGATCTTGGTGTGAGCCCGGATGCGGGCAGGGCGTGGATGACGATGTTAGTTGGCTCTCGCCGTGGCGTGAAGGGTAGTATTTTGGATGCTGATGATGAATCATTAGCGTTAGCGGCTCGCGAGGTGGTTGAGGCTCTTACCCCCGCAGCCTAGTTAATGTGACGCGTGCCACTATAGGGAGTGTGGGCAGAGTGCCAATTTGGCACTCTGCTTTTTGGTTTTTATAGGGGTTTGAATTCGTCGTTGATTTGTTGGATGACTTCTTCGTAGTTGGTGTCTTGTCCTACTTCGACCGTGTTTGTGGCGACGGTGATGAGGATGCGGTAGAAGATTCTGTTTTCGTTTGGGTCAAAGCCGTATTGGTAGGCCAGTTGTGTTCCCACGGTTTGAGCTGTGGCGTAGTCGTGGGCGATGAAGTATCTACTTCCGGCCTGGTCGGGGGTTGTGCCCTCGAAGGTGACGATGTATTCGTTGTGGTGTTCGAGTTGTTGCATGTGTTGGTTTCTCCGGTTAGTAGATGGTGATGGTGCCCGAGTTTGTGAGTCCGTCGCAGTTGGTGGTCCATGATTGTGTGCCGAGTGGGATGCCACTAACGGTGGCGTATGCGGTGCCGGGGATTGAGGTGCTTGCCGCCCCACCGGTTCCGCCGATGCTGATGCTGCATGTGGCGTAGCCGCTGCCTGAAAGATTGATTGCGAAGTGTGCGGCTCCGCCTCCGCTGGTGTTTACCGAGGTGTTCATTGATGTCACTCCAGCAGGAGCCGGAGCAGGTGCTGGGGCTGGTGCTGGTGCTGGAGCCGGCGTGGGTGCTGGTTCTGGCGAGGGTGCTGGTGTGGGTTCTGGTTCGGGTGCTGGTGCTGGTTCTGGTTCCGGCGTGGGTGCAGGTTCTGGTTGGGGTGCTGATTGCGGCCACCTCTCAGGCTGGGGTGTGGGTTTGTCGGTTTCTGTAGTTGAAACCGGCGCGCTTGGCTGCCCGGTTGGTTCGCTGGGTTTTCCGCCACCTGGTTGTAGCATGCGCACACTGAATATGACCGCTAGCGTCATGAGGATGATGAGTGTGGCCACGATGAGCTTTAACCGTTTGATTCGGGCCGGCTTATCCTTGCTGTCACCTGGGTTGTGCGTTGCAGGTTCTGCTTTTTCCTGAGGCGTTTTTCTGTTAATGCCTTGAGGTTCTGGGGCAATAGTTTCTTCTATTCTTTGTGGCTCTGGTGGCCTTTGGGGTGGAAGGGTGGCTTGTTTGTGCAGGGTTTGGGGCAGGGGCTGAGTGTGGTCTAGTTCGTCGCGGGCAAGGTTGCTGGCAACTCCGGCATTGCTGGCATTGGCGGCATTGCTGGCGTTGTCGGTGGTGGGGGTTTGTGCGTTGTCGGTGTGGTGGGTGTCTATGTCTCCGTTTGGGTGGATGCTCATGTGGTAGGTGCCGTCTGGGCCGCTGGCGGTGACGGGGAGGGTGCGCCCGTAGTGTTTGGCGATGGAGGCAGCGACGTTCATGGCTTGCCTCTGTGCGTCTTGTCCTGGTGGTAGTTGGGCTTGGGTGATGCCGGCGCTGGCGATGGTGATGGTGCCGTCAGTGTTTTGGGTGATGGTGATGGGTGGCCAGGCGGTCATTTCTCGTCCTTGTTTTGGGTGTGTGCGCACGTTCTACGTAGTACGTAGAAGGGAGCGCACATGAGTGAAGCAAATCCGTGGGCTAGCCCGCCTGCCCTGCCTGTGCAGTCGGGTGCGCCGGAAAGGCCGGTGCGGGCGCGGGTGTGGAAGCCGGGTGCACAGGTGTCGATGACGGGCGGGTTGCCGATTGTTTCGGCTTCCGGCCAGGAGTGTCCGCTGTGGGTGGTTGCTGCTCATGGTGGGGCTGGGGCCACGTCGTGGGCGAGGCTTCTTGGCGCTGGCGATGCTGGCGTGGGTTGGCCTGATCCGAGTGGGTTTACTCGCGCGGTGGTGGTGGCTCGCAATAGTTTTGTGGGGCTTCGGGCCGCGCAGTCGGCCGCTATCCAGTGGGCTTCTGGCCAGGTAGAGCGCGTGGAGTTGGCGGGCTTGGTGTTGTCTGCGGACGCGCCGGGCAGGCCAGTTAAAGAGCTGGTGGAGCTACGTAAGCGGATAGAGGGGGCGTTTCCGCGCGTGTGGCTGGTGTCATTCCAGGCCGCGTGGCGCGCCCAACTGGCGTGGGAGGCCCCCACCTCGCGTGAGGTTCGCAAGGTTTTGAAAGATTTGTCTGTGATTGGAAAGGAAGTCTGATGACGGTTTTTTCTAGGGGTACTGCCCTGATTGGTGCGGGTAAGGCACGCTTGGTAGCTGGCTTGGCCGGTTTGGAGCTCAACCCGGTTCCTGTGGCTCCCCCCGGCGTGGCGGATAAGGTGGAGACGGTGTTGACCTGGCTGATGTGGATTGCCGGGGCAACGGTGATTGTGGGCTTCATTATTGGTGGCATTATGCTCGCGGCTTCTAATGAGCGTGGCATGGGTAATGAGAACGTGCGCCGTATCGGGTATGTGATTATGGGCGCGGTCGCGATCGCAGCGGCTGCGCCTTTAGCGAAAGCACTGCTGTGATGGCGGAGGAAGAAAAGGCTGTTAATAGTCTGGTTCGCCCAGGGTTTATTGTTTCTGCCTTGCTGCTTGTCGCTTTGATTGTGGGGTTGGCGTTCTTATTGTTTACCCGCGAGAACGCCAGCAATGCCGGCGGTGATAAGCCTGTTGAAGTCTCATCTACTAGGCAGGAAAGTGGGGGCCAGGCCCAGTCTGGCCTGGTCGAGGACGCGGGGCTACCTGAGTCTGATTCAGTGTGCGGGCTTACAGCTCATGACCAGGTGGTTCCATCTGGGGCCTTGCCGTCTGTGCCGATCGATGTTGGCGATCGTATTCAGGTGCCACATGTTGACGGGTATGGGCCGGGCGTAACGGAGGGCGTTTCGCATTGTTTTGCACACACCCCGTCTGGAGCGATTCTTGCGTCGGCTAACTTCGTCACGTGGTTTTCATCGAAGGAACGCCTCGATGAGGTGGTGCCTACGCTCATGGCCACAGGGCCTAACCGGGATCGGTTGGAGTCTCAGATTAAGACTCAGTGGCAGGGCGAGACTGGTTCGCCTGTGATGATTCACGGGTTTAAGTATGAAGATCGCGGCCCTGATAACGCGATGGTGGTTCTCGCTGTTTCACCCGTGGCCTCTCCCGACAAGATGATGGGGTTCCCGGTGGTGCTGGTGTGGGCCGGCGGGGATTGGAAGGTGGAGGCTCCGTCTACTGATTCATGGGGTGAGCGGATTATTGATTCGCTGCCTTTAGAGGGGTTCGTGGAGTGGGGCGCGTAAATGTGTCATTTCTGGGAGTTATCGTGCAAAATTAGCGAGGCCGCGACTGAGGCGAGTGAGAACATTATTGCCCAGTGGGCGTTCAACATCATTCAGGACGTGTCATCGACGTTGTTGAAGGTGGGCACGGTATGGATAGGCGTTGGCACGCCTAGCCTGACTGGAGCCGATTCTGCGGTTGGTTTCATCCATTCCACCACTCGTCTCCTCGTACTGGCTTTAGCTATCGGCTCGTTTATGGTCGCTGGTATTCACTTGGCCCTTTCTAAGCGCGGTGAGGGGGCGATGAACGTCTTGCACGCCCTGTTAGCTCTCGCTTTGGTTTCCAGTGTTTCTGTTGGTGCCGGCCAGCTACTGGTGGAGGCCTCAGATGAGTTTTCCACGTGGGTTATTGGCTTGGTTATAGATGGTGATGCAGGACAGTTTGGCGTCAAGATTCTCAACGTCACTGGTATTAACGGTGGCCTGGGGCTAACGATTTTGATCGTGGGCGGCTTGGGTGCGCTGGTGGCGAACCTGGTGCAGATTGGCATGATGTTTATCCGCTCATCGATGCTGATTTTGCTGGTTGGGATCATGCCTGTGGCGGCGGGAGCGTTTTCTACCAAGTGGGGTCGGGCGTGGCTGAGCAAGATCATCGCCTGGTTTTTCGCGTTTTTAATGTTCAAACCGGCCGCGTCAATCATTTACGCGGTGGCGATCAAGCTGGTGCAGGGCGAGTCGTGGTCTGTTGGTGATGGTGATGAGCTTACTCGTTTCATTACCGGGGTAATCATGATGATTTTGGCGGTATTGTCGTTGCCCGCACTGATTACTTTCATGGTTCCAGCCACTGAAGCGCTCAGTAGTGGCGGTTCTGGCGCTGGTGCTGGTGCGGGCGCGGTTTTGGCTACTGGCGCGATGACGGTCGCCAGGGGCGCGGGTGCGGCTGCTAGTGGTGGCGCTACCGAATTAGCGGGTGCTGCCCTTGGCGCAGTCCAATCAGCTCACGGGGCGCTCAATGGCGCGGTTTCGGGTGGTTCGCCTGGTGGCGGCGAGAATAGTTCGCCTGGTGTTTCAGGTCCGGCGGGAGCTTCTGGGTCTAACGGTCAAGACGGCGCAGCGGGCCCGTCTGGAGCTAGTGGCCAGACGGGTGCTAGCGGGCAAGATGCTGCGCCTAGCGCGGGCGGGCAGGCCCCATCGGGTGCGAGTGAGGCGGCAGATACGGCTGGTGGCGGGCCGAGTGGTGGGCAGGAGGCTCAGTGGTGAGTGATGAGGCGGTAAAGGTTCGCACGTACGGCAACTGGCGGGTTCCACGTCGCGCAGGGCTTGGCAAGCTCGGTTTTGGTGAGTCGTTGATTGTTTTGCTTGGCCTGGCCGTGGTGTCGGTGGTGGCCATGTCCAAAGGCGTGATGGTGGCAGCCCTTGTCGCCGTGGCGTGGGCAGGCGGAGTGTTGCTTGTGATTACGCGCGACGTGCACGGAGTGTCGGTTTTAGAAAGGATGAGGCAAAAGATGCGTTTTCGGCGGGCGGCGCGTAGGAAGTCGAACATTCATGCTTCTGGTGGTCTTGCGGTTGATCCAACGCAGGGTAAGTGTCACCTACCTGGAATGTTGTACGGCTCGCGTTTGAGTGAGCATAAGGACTCTTATGAGCGTCCCTATGGTTTGGTTGAGCATGGTGATGGCACGCTGAGCGTGGTCATGTCTGTTTCACCTGAGGGGGGCGGTTTGACCGATCAGGACACGGTGGATCACCAGGTGGCATTGTGGGGCATGTGGCTTGGTGATTTGGGCGGGCAAATGGGCGTGGCTCAGGCGAGTGTGTGTGTGGAGACGATTCCTGATAGTGGGGATCGGCTTCGCCGCGAGGTGGGTGCTCGCATGAGCGATCAGGCCCCGCTGGTAGCCCGCCAGATTCTGACCCGTGTGGTCGATGATTATGGGCAGGGTGCGGCGAGGGTGCGCGCGTGGATTACGCTCACGTTTGACCCGTCTAAGATGGGCGCTTCGGCTAAGAAGCGTCCGCACGTTGTTTCACGTATTTCTTCGGACTTGCCGGGTCTTACTCAAACGCTGATGGGCACGGGCGCGGGCGGGGTGCATCTTTTGACCGCGCGTGAGGTGTGTCAGCTCACGCGCGTGGCGTTTGATCCGGCGAGTGAAGTCTTGTTTGAGCAGGCAGCTAATGCTGGTGAGGACGTTGCTTTGACGTGGGAAGATGCCGGGCCTATGAGAGCTGTGGCCCAGTGGGATCATTACCGGCACGATTCTGGTCTTTCACGCACGTGGGTGATGTCCAGGCCCGCGCGCGGATACGTCCAATCTGGCGTGCTACGCAAGATTTTAGAGCCGTCTCGTGACGTGCAACGCAAGCGCGTCACGATCATTTACCGGCCTTTGGACGCGGCCAAGGCCCCAGGGGCGGCGGATGCGGATGTGAACCGCGCGGCCGCAAGGGTGGAGAACACGCCCCGGCCTACCGCTACTGCGCGCAGGGAGCTACGCGCAGCCCAACAGGTGGCCGATGAGGAGGCAGCAGGTGCGGGCTTGCTAGATTTCGCGCTGATTATTAGCGCCACAACGAGCGCCGATGAGCTCGAGGACACGTCGAGCGCAGTCCAGGCGTTGGCCGCTTCTTCACGTCTTTTGGTGCGCCCAGCTTATGGCGCGCAGGATAGCGCGTTCGCACTCGGCCTACCTTTAGGGCTTCGCCCGGCTTCGCAGGCATTGTCTGGAGGCTGGTAGGCGTGGCTTTTGTAACTGACCTGGTATCAGCCCTTTTCACCAGCTCTACCACTACTAGCAGTAGGGGCAAGCCTGGTTCTGGCACGGTAGCTAATCAGCCGCTGATCCAGCCGTGGCGCGCCACGTCGAAACAAGTGTGTGGCATGTTCCCTTTCATCGTGGGGTCGAACACGGCTTTAGTGGGAGCGCCCCTTGGTCGGGCCTTGCACGGTGGGGGAGCAGTGTGCGCCGACGAAATCTCATGGTTTGAGCGCGGTTTGATTAGTGCCCCTTCGGCAATGGTGCTCGGTTTGAACGGTTTGGGTAAGTCTTCGCTGGTTCGGCGCATGATTACCGCTTCAGCCGGGTTCGGGGTGCACACGATGGTTCTGGGCGATATTAAGCCAGACTATGTGGCGTTGATTGAAGCTCTTGGTGGGCAAGTCATCAGTATTGAGCATGGTGGTGCGGGTATTAACCCACTCGATGCTGGCAACGTCCGTGAGGCCGTGGAGTTGTTGGAAGCGGCAGGCAAGTTTGAGGATCGTGACAAGCTCTTGGCCGCAGCCCATGAGCGTAAGAAAGACATGGTGTGCTCCCTCATCCACATTATTCGTCGCACGCCACCTTCAGATAGGGAGGAGACGATTGTTGACGAGGCTATCCGTATTTTGGAGACCTATGATCGGCCAGTAGTGTTGGCTGACCTTTTGGAGGTTGTGCGCGATGCTCCAGATGAGCTCCGCGCAGCCGCACTGGATCGCGGCGATATTAACCACTACCGGACGGTCACCGAGAGCTTGGAAGCCTCGCTCATGGCTTTGTTGTCGGGCCGCTTTGGCGGTCTATTCGCGGTGGAGACTACAACGCCGATGATGATGGATCGTTCCGTAGTGTTTGACGTTTCCGCATTTAAGGAAGCCTCAGAGGACCTACAGGCCGCGTTGTTGCTTGCTACGTGGTCGTACGGGTTTGCGACCGTGGAGATTGCGCAGACACTGGCTGATGCGGGTGTTGCTCCGCGTCGGCGTTACAAGATTGTCATGGATGAGCTGTGGCGTATTTTGCGCGCCTCATCGGGCTTGGTTGAGCGTATTGACTCTCTTACTCGTCTGAACCGCACGGTTGGTGTGGGCCAGCTGATGGTCACGCACTCGATGGCAGATTTTAATGCTCTGGCTTCCCCGGCAGACCGGCTGAAAGCCTTGGGGTTTGTTGAGCGGTCGAAAATGCTGTTTTTGGGTGGTCTGCCTGCCCGTGAGATGGAGTTGTTGGAGGGTGTGTTTTCTTTGACTGAGAAGGAAAAGTCGATGCTGACCTCGTGGAATGCTCCGGGCACGTATGACCCGACCACGGGTAGGGATGCCCCGCCTCTTGGCATGGGCAAGTTCATGTTGAAAACCTCGAACGCTCCGGGCACACCGTTCCAGGTGCGTTTCGTAGCGGGGGAGGCGGCCTTGTCGGATACGAACCAAAGGTGGAACAAGAGAAGATGAGTGTGCGCGATGATGTATCCACGTGGGAGCCGTCCACTGTTTTAATGGCGGTCTTTATCGCCATTGTGGCCGTGGCCAGTCTGCTTATCACTTGTGGCGCACACGCTTGGGCGCTCTGGCGCGGGGTAGACGGGGTTTCGTGGAACCCGTTTACTCTCATGATCGAGGTGTTTCAGGGCCGGCTTGACCCGACCGGCGAAGTGTATTGGTGGATTGGCGGGGTAGGCGTTGCCCTCCTCATCCTTGTCCTTACTGGTCTGGTTCTGGCACTTCCACGCCGCTCTAAGCGCTCTAGGCGCGGTGATGAGGCCGCGCAGTGGGCTGGTAGGGGTAAAGATATTGAGCCGATCACGAAGGCGGCTGTGGCCGCTAAAGCGAAGCTTTTAGGCGTTGAGGGCGCGACCGGGTTCCCGGTAGGTCGCACCGTGGCTGGTGACATGCCGGTCATGTCATCGTTTGAGGACGTGTGTATCACGATTGCAGGGCCGCGTACAGGTAAGACCACCTCGTGGGTGGTGCCCCGCATTTTCGCTGCTCCTGGCGCGGTTGTGGCCACGTCGAACAAACGCGACATAGTAGATAAGACCCGCACGCGCCGGGCTCGGGCCACGGGTGAACAAGCGTGGGTGTTTGACCCCCAAGGTCTCGCTGGGGAGGAACAGTCATGGTGGTGGAACCCCTTATCGTACGTGACTGATTATGTGCAGGCAGTCGCATTGGCGGACATGTTTTTATCTGCTGAGGACGTGTCGAACAAGGACGGTAACGACATGTGGGATCAGTGGGCGTGCCAACTGATTGCCCCGATGCTGTTAGCGGCCGCCACGGCAGGCAAGCCAATTACGGTTTTGCACACGTGGTTGGCTGACCAGACTAATGATGAGCCGGTTCTGTTGCTCCGCAAGCTCGCTGGCGAGAGTGTTGTAGAAGATGTGCGAGATGATCTGCTCAAGGCTACTACTAGCCTGGAAGGGTTTATGGGTCTGCCCACTGAAACGCGCGGCAGTGTGTATGGTTGCGCGGTGCGGATCATGCACTTTTTGAATAACACGCGCCTCATGCGTTGGGTCACCCCCGTGGAGGGTGTGCCTGAGTTTCACCCAAGCGAGTTCGTTAAGACCAAGCAAACCTTGTATTGCTTGTCGCAAGAAGGACGCGGGAGTGCAACCCAGATTGTCACCCCGCTTACCGTGGCCGTGGTTGAAGCGGCCACGGCCTACGCCACGAGCCAGGCGGGCGGCAGGTTGGCTACTCCCATGCTGATCGAGTTGGACGAGGCGGCGAATGTGTGTCGGTGGAACGAACTACCCTCGCAGTATTCCCATTTTGGTTCTCGCGGGCTCTGCGTTGACACGGTGTTGCAGTCGTGGAGTCAGGGTGAGCGAGTGTGGGGCGATAAGGGCATGAAGGCCCTTTGGTCGGCCGCGAATGTGAAGGTGTATGGCGGTGGCGTGTCAGAGCCAGACTTTTTGCGCAACCTCTCAGAACTGATTGGTACACATTGGGTGGACTCTACCCAGATTTCAAGTTCTTCTCAGGGCAGGTCGTATTCAACATCTAAGGCATCCCAGCAAAGGCCTATTGCCACCGTGTCGGACTTGCAGGCTCTCCCCCAGGGCAGGGCGTGGGTGTTCGCTTCGGGCGCGGTAGCCACCCTCGTGCGACTGATCCCGTTTTGGGACCAGGAAGATTATCAGCCGGGCAAGTAGTTAAGGGAGAATACTATGGCAGATCACGTGTTGAATGAGACCAGCGCGGAAATGGTGCGCGCATGGCGGGTAGCGATGGCGGTGGGCCGTTTCATGGCCATGCGCAGAGAACAAGCCTTACGCAAGGCTGAACAATCCTCAGCCGGCCATGAGAGAGCGTTGCGAAGGGCGATTGAGGATGAGCGCCTGTTAGCGCAAAAGGTTTACTCTCAAGCCCTTGACGATAAGTGGTGGCACACCGCCGTCGAAGATGACGCAGCCTACGTTTACGGGGTGGCACGCCGTTTTAGCGATATTGACCCCCAGGCAGAGTTAGCTGCGCGCAGGTGTGAGAGGGAGGCTAAAGAACGGTGGGGCATTGACGCCCGCGGCCCGCTGGCAAGACCAGGTGATATTCCCAGCGTGGACGAGGCACTGAAGGACGCTCCCGTGCTCGATGGGGAGGACGCGGCCGAGTTAAAACCGGCCGTGCAAGAAGTGTTGTACCGGGCCTATCAGGACGGGGACTATCAGATGGTGGGTCGCGTTCGGGCCGAGGCGATCTTGGACTACGTGCAAGAGCAGAAGGACACTGCCCCGGATTGGCTCAATAGTCTCTGGCAAAAAGACTTATCCCAGTGGCTAGACGGGGACGCTCACATCGCCCAGCGGGTGCGCGATATTTATCCCGACATTCAAGCAGCTGAGCAGATGTACGCCGAAGCTGTTGGCATGGCCGCTCACGCCCAGCGTCAGGCGGGCGTTGAAGGCCGAGAAGGGCGCGAGGCGAGGCAGGAGCTCAAGGCGGGCGAGTCTAGCGAGGGTGCAGAAGGTGCAGCGGTGAAAGAGATGAGCGAAGCCAAGCAGGCCGGGCGCAGCGCTGAGGCGGCGTGGGATACGATGCAGGCCCGACAGGCACACGCCCAGTCTTTGCTCGATCAGGGAGCAGACCCGCAGGCGGTGCGCGCGGCGATGACTGCCGACACGGGACTACACCAGCCCGCTAGGACGGCCACGCGCAAGAGCGGTAAGACGAACACTACTCCCGCGCGCGTGCCAGCTAAGACGCCGGTGCGTGTACAGACCCGCCACATGTAGACCGAGTGAGAGGGCGGCCGACACTAGGTAGTGTCGGCCGCTCGTCATTATTCGCGCGGCTGGATAATGTCAGGAGCGGCTGGCTCGCACGGTAGTTCCCCATCGGGGTGAGGGCGCAGGTCGCGATGCCCGCCCTCGACGCTACAGCCTTTGAAGGGACCGTCATTGTCGAGCAGTACCGCCATGATTGGGTCAGCGTAGCTCACCAGCCACTGCGCAGCTGCTAGCGGCCCGTCGTGGACGCGCATGTGCTCCCAGGCAAGCCATAAGGCTTGCAAGCGGTAGACCGCTTCGTCATGCTTCCACCATTGCGGACACCACGTCATCCGCCCTTTAGGTAGGGCGCGCTCGTAGATGCGCACAAGAAAATCACGTACGAACACGTCCACGGTGGGGTAGTACAGGCCAGGGGTATCTACTTCTTCACTCATACCCGCTACGTGGACTGTGCGCGCACTAGCGGGAGAGGCCGCGCCCCCGTTCGGGTGGCTGCCAAGTTGGCATGTTCGGGTGACGGGTTGGATGGTCTACCTTCTTAATCTGCGGGATCTCTCCAATACCGGGTAGCGGCGGCTTGGAGCGTTTACCTGCTTCACTAGCGTCTGTCCCGCTCGTGGAGGTTTGTTCTTGTTGCGTGCCCTGGTTCTCGCTTGCCTGGGCTTGGGCCGGGGTTTGGAATAGGGATTGACGTAGTTCGCTCATGTAATCGCGGTGACTATGGTTAGTGCGACTATCATTGTGCTCTGTTGGAGTGGTAAAGCCTTGGGGAGTGGCAAGCCAGGGGTTGTGCTGTCGGATACGCTCAATCTCCGCCTCTTCACCTACGCTGGCCCGCGCCACTGCCGGCTCGATGATCTGTTCAGGTGAAAGTGGCGGCTCCGGTGTGGTCGTGGGTGCTGGTAGCGTGTCTTGTTGCAAAGGCACCGGCTCGGCCTGCAACTGCGTAGTGGCTTGCAGATAGGGGGCTTCCATGCGCACCCTCTCATATACTGCTTGCGTATCGCGCAGCATTGCGGCCGCAGTGTTGGCCTGCCTGGCTTGCCGGTATAGGTCGGCCAATGCTTTTACTAGCTCCATTGTTGCCACTAGGGCAAGCGCGTAGGAGACTTCACTGTTCTTTGGAGTAACAGCGGTGCTGAGCAGCCTCGCTCCAAGGACAACCCACGGGCTTGTCCCACTCTTGTGTGCGGGCCGGTGTTTGAGTTGCCCGCTACGCCCCACTTGGCGCGCGCAGTAGTCCAGCGCGCCTCTCATCTCATCGCTTAAGTCTGGTTGCTGTGCGGCGGCTGCGAGTAGCCCAGCCACATCGTTAGTGGCGTTAGCAAGACCAAGCCGGTCAGTTGGATCAACGTTGCTCAGCTGGTCGCGGTAGATGTCCAGGCCGCGCTTGTATCCAAGCCATTCCTCCCTCGTGTATGAGCGGCGTCCGCCTGACAGGGGCATACCTTTCCATGCGTCTTGCCACGCGCCCACCGCGTCAGTGGCGGACTCGATAGTGTCTGGCCAACGATCACGCAGCGCCCGAAGCGTGAGGTCACGCGCGATGGAACCGCCCGCATACCATTGCGTCTTGACGCCCGGCTTAGTGTGTAGCGCAGCCGAGTAGCCCACCACCACGTCGGTGCGTCCTTTAGCAAAGCGTGGGCGTAACCTCACGCCCAGGCCACGGGCGCGGGCAATGAAGTCCACCTCGCTAGTCGCAGCCTTAGATGCTGCGCGCAAGCGTGACTCAAGCGCGGCCCGGTCGGTCACGTGCTTGCCCGCGCGCCGTGCAGCGTTGAGTGCTTGAGCGCTGTCACACTTGGAGCTGCGCGCGTGTTCGCGCGACTCAACAATGCGTAGCCCGTACTTGTGCTCAAGCGTGTTGCACGTGCGCTGGCTACGTGGTTGATCGTTCCACGAGTTCCACCTCGTGCCGTCCTCGCGAACAATGTTCGCGGCAATGTGAATGTGGTCCCCACCGTTCTTAGACGTGCCGTGATGGATTGCCACCCACCGGCACTCAGCCTTGCCTGACGCTGCGGTGAACTCCATCTCGTCCATGAAGTCCCGTGCAATTGCCGCCCACTTGTCCTCAGACAATGGACCCTCATCGGGGGACAGGGACAAAGAACAGTGCCACACGTGGTTTGGACCGTAATCAGCGACGCGTGTCTTACCCATTTCAGGATCAAACTTGCGGATAGGTCCGCTCACGAAGCGTTCGGTCTCGTGCATGAATGAGTCGAGATAGTTCGCTATCTCGCTTGCTTGAGCAAGCGACAGTTCTGACCAGTCGCCCCACCGGTTCATGATCGTCCTTGAGCCAGCCACTAGGTGCGGCTCGACATGTTCGTTCGCGCGCCCTGGGCCAACCAGGTAGCGCATGAGACCACCAGTGTCGCCACCATCAACAATGTTGGGCATCATCGGCGCACACTCGCAAGCAAATAGTTGATCTCATCAACGCTACGCTCAACCTGGCCGAGCACGTAATCAATATGTTGAGGCAACTCCCCTTTGACGTGAGCGTAGCGAGTGAGCTGGTTGAGGTTGTTAGCCAAGCCGGTCAGCTTGCGACGGTAATCACGCAAGTCGCCAATAACCTCGCCAAGATTGTCGGTATCAATTTCTTGTACCGAAGCTGGGTGCAACGCAGTGTGGACGAGAGTGCGAGACAAGGACCAGCCTTGATTGTTCGCCTTAGCTTCAAGCAACGCCCGCTCTTTACTTGTGAGGTGAACACGCAACGACGAACGCTGAACACCAGTGATCGATCTAGGCGCGCGCCGAACATTGCGCGGTGCAACGCGACGCCCACCCGGCTTGTCCGACTCGCTCATCACTCACAGTCTCCTCAGCGTAGCGACCCGAAGGGATCACACTCCTAGTGTGCACCAGGTAGAACCACGTGTCTACCTGCAAGCCTGATACTGGTACCAGTATCATATAGCTTGCTTCCCGGGCGACCGCGCACACTGTCGTGTGCGCTAGGACGCGAGGGAAACGCACCGTGTGCGTTTGATTGGCCTGGGGTGCAAGCTACATGAATGTGGCTTGACCGCTGTCCGCGATGAGCAGCGGAGCGAGTCGCGGAGCGCGCGCGAGTGCGACGGCGAGGGGCACGGTTGCGCCTAGCGTTGCGACGTTGAGGTGCGTGGCTACGCCTGTCGTTGCGATGGTGAAGCGCAGTGGCGCACCGCTTCGCTGTGAGACACGATCACTCTTGATAGCGGCCGCCTACGCGCGGGTGACCGCGTTGCGAGTTCGGTTCGGTTTGGTCTGGTGGTTGTGCGCATGTGTGCGCGCACAACCTACGTAACGGGCGAAGCCATTAACCCGTGGCTTTTTGTGAAGTGAAAGGAAAACTTTGAATGTCAAACCCATTCGACCCAGTGACCAAACTGTTAAACCAAGATGAGAACCGAGAGGACGCAGTGCGTAGCCTCGGTGCTGCGATGATCCAACTTGAAGCAGTCGTATCTTCATACAAGAACGCATACAAGGCGGCAATTGCTACGGGCTGGACCACACGCGACCTCAACGTAGCCGGATTCTTCGACGTAGCAAAACTACCCAAGGT
Source organism: Pauljensenia sp. UMB9872 (assembly GCF_030212665.1). Classification (NCBI taxonomy): domain Bacteria; kingdom Bacillati; phylum Actinomycetota; class Actinomycetes; order Actinomycetales; family Actinomycetaceae; genus Pauljensenia; species Pauljensenia sp. UMB9872. The sequence continues at coordinate 18,305 of NZ_JASOER010000017.1, forward strand.
CAAGAAGATCGACGCGCCCCCATCAAGCGCGCTCTTTAAGGACGAGTAGTAAGAACAAGGGGCGTGCTAACCCGTTTGGGTTAGCACGCCCCTGTTCTTATGCCACGTGTGACCACGGGTTGCGGCTGCGGCGTTCGATCGCGTATGTCGCCTGTTCCGCTAAATGCTCTCCTGCATCCCAGAGAGCATCGCTCACATCAGCGCCAAGGCAGTCTTGATAGTTGATCGTTCCCCACGAACCGCTAATCGTTGCCACGGCTTGGCAACGATGGTAAGAGATGTAAATGTTCGGCCCACCAAGAGCCACCGCTAAGCTGAACCCATTGAACTCTCCTTGCATGTTGAACGTAACCTCAATGTCCCAACAATCGTCAAGATATTCAGACAACTCCTCCAAGCAATCCGACTGAACCAAACTATCTAGTTTGGTTATGAACTCATCTACGCGCTCCTTTAATAGCGCCAAGTCCCTATCCATGATGACTCCCTCCAGGTGCTGTGTCGGTTGTGACTTTGTTTTTGCCGGCTGGCACGGAGTCAACAAGTCGCGGACAAGGTCTGCCCGTCACCATCGGCAAGTGGGCGCGGGTCATGGAATAAAAAACGAAGTGGTTTATGCCGTGAAAGCCCGCGCCCATTTGAACGCGCAGCGTTTGACGGGCAGACCGCGCGACGTAGACTCGAAAGCCAGCAGGAAAAACCCCGGAGACAAGAAGAGTGCGCGCTCACGCGCTCCACAATTGCCACCACCAGTGGCACAAAAGAAACAAGGCCACGCACCGCGTGGCCAAATCACGTTAAAAACGGCTAGGAAACTTCCTAGCCGTTTTTGCTTAGCGGTATATCTCGCGTCTGTGCCCGATGGAGATAGCCAAGATAGAAAGCTTATCGTCTTTGATTTCGGCGATGAGTCGATAGTCGCCGATGCGATAGCGCCATAAGCCAGCGAGATTGCCTGTTAAGGCTTTGCCGTGAATACGCGGGTTATCGGTTTCAACAAGAGTTTTGTTAATCCAGCCTCGAATTATCTTTTGCGTGTATCCATCGAGCTTGCGGAATTCTTTCTTGAATCGATCGGATAGCTCGACATCATACCTGCTCATTGTCAAGCTCCTCCCAGAACTCTTCTATGGGAGTTGTTTTATATCCGTCTCGTGCCCACTCGTTGAGTGCTTCTTGGGCTATCTGTACGTCGTATTCGTCCTCGATACGTTCGAACAGTGCTTGCTTGAATGCTTCACCTAAAGAAATCCCGTGCAAGTGCGAATAGCTTGTGGCTAGCTTGCGTTCTTTCTCGCTAAGCCTGATTGAAAAAGCCATGTTTACTGCCCCCTAACACCTTTTAGTACATAGTACTTCAATCTGTGTTGTTTGTTAATGGTTAGCCGGACAAAGCCAGTCCTGTTTTCTTGGAGCGATGAAATGCGATGAGGTGCGACGGGCGGTGGACCTTAACTAAGAGTAGATATAAACTGTTTACTAGTTGCTCTGGCCGTTGACGCTCCGCTTATAAGGATGACGCCGATGACCAGAGCTTTAGCTTATCTACTCCCTGCGCTAGCGGGCATAAGTTCAGGCATTAGCGAGGGTCTTAACTATTTATGAGGGTTTAAGGCTCTTGAGACGGTGGAGCGGCTAACGCCGAGTACCCTGGCAATTTCAGCGTTATTAGAGCCGTTTTCTTGCATGGCTCTAGCGGTCTTTAACCGTTCAGATGTCATGAGCGCGGGCCGGCCTCCAAGCCGTCCTTGGGAGCGCGCGGCAGCAAGACCCGCTCGGGTTCGTTCTCTAATAAGGTCGCGCTCGAACTGAGCAAAGGCTGCGGCCATGTGGAACACCAAACGTCCGCCCGGAGTAGTAGTGTCGATCGATTCGGTAAGAGAGCGAAACTCAATGCCACGCTTATCTAAGTCCGCAATAACTTCAACAAGGTGGGGCAGTGAGCGGCCTAAGCGGTCGAGTTTCCACACCACAAGCGTGTCACCCTCACGCAAATAGTCCATCGCCTTGTCTAACTGGGGGCGCATGGTTTTAGCTCCCGAAGCGTGGTCAGTGAAGATACGACTACACCCAGCCTTTGTGAGAGCGTCTAGTTGTCCGTCCAGATTCTGCTCCAGAGTAGACACGCGCGCATAACCAATAAGACTCATTACATCCCCCGTCCATAACCGTGACTCCTGCCCCTGCTTTGACGCTGTTGAGGCGCGGCGTGCCGAGTTGGGTGATCCAGCTTCTTAATCTGCGGGACCTCTCCAATGCCGGGCAAGGGTGGGCGAACGGTCGCCTTTGGGGTTGATATTTGCTCAAAGACTGGAATGAGCGAGTCGGGCACTACTTCGTAAGAGCCAAGGTCTGGGCCAGATAAGGCGCTCGCTTGGTTCCATTGGCGAGGTGTGACACGGTCGAACTGCAACGTGTAATTGGATAGTTGGGCAACGTGGTGCAGAAAGGCTTTGCCTGCTCGGCCATTACCTTCTCTAAAAGGGTGGGCTTGGTTAAGTAGGGCGTAAACGGTCGCGATCTGCGCGCTAAAGCCTGTTTTATCCAGCGTGTTCCACGCAGTTTGCGTGATTTTCCTATGCATGTCGTTTAAGTAACGGTCAATCATGGTTGGATCAGCAAACGACGAAAACCCCTTTACCATCCCCACTGTTCGATACTGACCCGCCCACTCGTAAATATCTTGAAAGATGTACCTATGGACGGCTCGTACATGCTGTGCGTCAAAGGTGTGCGCCACTAATGTCGGGCTGGTTCGCAGAGCTGCTATTCGTAGTGAAGAAACTTCGAATTCCGTCTGTTTAAGCTGCTCCACGCTTTGGCACCCAAGTAGGTTTCGCAAAACTCCCTGCTTGGTGGCAGAGTCATACGTCTCTGGATAGAAGTACGACTCCCAAGAGTCAAACGATGTGGGCATTTCACGCGTTGGCGGGTAGTGGAATTGCGCGCGCTAGATACTCGTCCGCACTTATTTCCCCGCGCATGTAGTCGGTTAGGTTCTTGACAACGCGCCGAGTTGGTTCATTGCCTTCATGCCAACCCAAGGCGAGTGTGTCTAGGACGATTTCTCGTTGTGACGGCTCAAGACCTTCGAATAGATCAGGCCAACGTTGCTCGATGTCGAAAGTGTCCATAATGTCTCCCCGTATTGTTTTAATTCTATCGCGTGCGCGTGCGGTCGATATGCTGGGTGGCTAGGGCGATGTATTCAGCGTCGCTGATTTGTCCAGATAAACACTGCTCGAGCAAATCTCTAATGTAGGCGTCAGTAACAGTGTGGCCAGCTAAAGCGAGCGCAGCGTCAGCAAATGCTATGGCCTCGCGTACTGCGGCTTGAGTTACTAATCGCGGTTGTACTGACACACTCATAATGCCTCCCCGTATTGTTTTAATTCTATCGCGGGCGCGTGCGTTACTCAATGGTTGGTGGTTCTGCACGGGTCGGGTTTTGGGCGCTAGTTTTGCACGTTTTGTTTGCTTGGTTTTACGCGGTTTCTTGTTTCGGTAGTTGTGGTGTGCATTATCGGTCGATAATGCACGCTCGTCTGGAGTGTAAGTCGTAGGGGCTAGATATTCCCCTAGAGGGGCGCGGCGACTTATGTTTCGGCGACTGGCTGCTCGATGAGCGAAGCGAATTCCTCCGGGTGACAGGGAAATCTCTTAGTTAGGCAAAGGCAAGGTGCTTTTCTTGATCTCGGCACTCGCTTAAATACATATTGATGATTGTTTGATACGGAACACCGGTACGTGCTGATTCTGCCTTGAAATAGTCCAGCGTTTCACCGTCAATATTGATTGTGATACGACGGCGAACCTTACCAACGTAAGGGTTTGGCTGGCTGTGTGAAAAGTCTACTTCAGCAGGCATATCTAGAACGTCTTTCACATCACTCATGACGATACCTCCAATACTGTTGAGACTCTGTTTTCGTTGATTTTCTCGCTGAAATAATTCTTATAGCTTCTCCACCGTAACGTTCACAATGGCACACCGTAAGAACACGAGCTTGAAGATCCATTCCGATTAGGAAAAAACGTTCCTCATCATCTGAGTGCTTAATATCAGGGGTCACGCGCGCATACGGATCTGAAAAGGCTTCTGCAGCAGCGTCAAAACTCACCCCGTGTTTGACGATATTCAACGCAGCTTTATGCTCGTCCCACTCAAAAAACACATACATATTATATACATATAACGTACACAAAAGGAAGAACTAGAAAGCATTCGAGACAAGATACGCCCCCATAGGGGTCTAGGGTGTTTGACCCCAAGGCTGAAACGAGGTGAAAATGGCCGGCGTTCAAGCTGGTTCGATAATGCACGCACTCATCGAGGTGCACCATAGTAGGCGCGGGCTAGGTCTCAGCCTCGCGAGATAGGCAGAGTCGTGTTCGCTCTCTCATGAGGTCGCGCTCTGACCAGTCTGGGTGGCATCACTCTTATGGTTGATCGCGTACAAGGAGGTGCCTGCGATTCCGACAATCAACAAGCCCAGAACCATAAAGCGTCCCAACGGCGTGTATGACGGCTTTGTATCGGATTCGCCCGTCACGTTTCTTTATCGTCAGATACTCAAGAACCTGCCAACGATCCCACAAACAGAAAGAAGAGAACCAGGACTGCGGGTATACCGACCAGCGTGGCAATTGCTTCCGTGCACTCGCCACGAGGGTCGTCGATTGCCATCGAGATAACACAGGCGATGAGGCTGGTCACGACCAGGGCCAAGATAATCCCGCCCCACCATGTGACTATCCAGAGCAAAGAATCTTCACTCGGAAGGACAGTCGGAGTCGTGTCCACGAGCGGGAGAAGCGCGCTCAGGGCGTACATAGCAGTGTTCATAATCAGTGTTTTCTTTCAACGGTGAGCTCTGATAGCTCAGTGATGTCTGCGTCAGTGATCGTGGTGCCACTAGTGAGCATGTAGGGGTTATCCCCGCATCGCGCGGGGATAGATACCCCCTATAGGGATGCGGCTACGGCTTTGCGGATGAAGTCAGATCGGTTCTTAGTCTGGTCGTCTATGGCCTTGACCATCGACTTAGGAAACTTCACCGCAACGGTGATTAGTTGCTCATCACTAATAGCAGCCGGGCCGTGGTGGATACGCTCTAAGTGACCCGTCCATGACTCTGATTCAAACTCTTTGCATAGCTCATCGATGTCTGCGTCAGTGATCGTGGTGCCGTTAGCTAGCTTGTATTCACTCATTATCTTCTCCTTAACGCCTTATCGATCTCGGTGCGGACTTTCTTAGTAGGTGGGGTCATTGCGTGGAAGATAAGCCAGTTGCCATCAGCAAGTAATGAGCCAACGAGTTCAACCTCTCTCCCCTCGGAAGTTAAACCGATACGCACTTCCAGTTCTCCAGGAACGCGCACAGCCCCAACTAGATAATTCTCCCAAGCTGACTGCACCTGCTCCGTGGTCAAACCATGCTTAAGAGCGTTCGGATGAACTACCACCACACCCCCCTAATAACACCCGTGATATTACCCATTATAATACCTGAAATAATACCGCGCTAGATAATATACGCCCCCAATGGGTCTTAGGGGGGTTAATTCCTATGTCTGAAAACGGGTGAAAAATGGGTGGCGTTTAAGCTGCTTCCTATCTGCGCATGGCCATGCTCGCGGTTTGGTGTGGTGTGCGCCTGGGGGTGGGGTGTTTGGTTGGATGGTCTAGTTTCTTGATTTGTGGGACTTCTCCGATGCCGGGTAGTGGTGGTTTTGAGCGTGTGGGTGTTGTTTCGTGTGCTTCTTCCGTTTGGGATTGTTCTTGTTGTTGTTGCTTGGTGTGGGTGCGCTGCAAAGTTTCTACTGTTTCTTCGCTGGGGGTTTGCGGGTTGAGCTGGTCGATGATCCAGTTCGAGTTTTGGATTACCCGTTCCCCGGTGGCGAGGATGGTTTTTTCGTCTGCGTCTGCCCACCCGGCGATGTATCCGGTGGAGTATTCGGCTGTGTCGAGGCCGAAGTATTTACTGACCAGGTAGGCGCATGATTCGGCTTCTACTTCTTTGATCCCCCTGTGCATGCTCCCGGTTTCGTCTGCCTGGCCCATGTGGAGTCGGGCGTGACTGATTTCGTGGATGAGGGTTTTGAACTGGTGGGCCTCGGGTGCGTCGGTGGCTACTGCGATGGTTTTCTCACCTTGCCCCTCGATCATCGGCCGCATTGTTACCCCGTATGCGCCACCAAGAGCTTGACGCGTGGTTTCTTCATAGGTGTATCCAAGGTCTGCCACTATCTGTTTAGCGCGTTGCCAGAGCTCTTCGGAACGCTGCCCGGTTACTTGGGGCAGGTCTTTACCTTTGATTGGTTCGCCGTCTGTTTGGTGGTAGCCAAACGTGGGGCGCACGGTAAACCCTGTGACGGCGGGCTTCCAGATAATGTCTTTCTTGTCGTACTTTTCTAGCTCGCTTTTGTCTATTGGCCGGTCCTCATCTTTGAGGAAGGGGAGCTTGTAGGTGACGGGTGCTAGGACGTGGTAGCTTTTTTCTCCTTTTTGGACGTGTCTACCTAGCTTTTTCCATGCGGTGTAGGAAGCAAATGAGGATTCCTTGCTTCCGCGCTGGTGTGCTTGGGTGTGGAGCCACACGAGGTTGCGGAAGGAGTACTGGGGCATTTTCGCCATGTAGTCCAGCATGTCTTTCCATGTTTGGGTGTCTTTGAACCGGGCAGCGGCTGCGGCGATTTCTTCGTGCGCTTTGGCGAGTTTGGCTTCGCGTTCTTCTTTGGCTTCTTCTTTGCTGCGGGTGGCCATGATTAGTTGCCTACCTTGCCACTTTGAGCTTCAAGAGCCTGGAGGCGTTGTGAGAGCTGTTCGATCTGGTCTTGCTGGGCTTCGACCTGCTCAATGAGAGTTTCTACGAGTTCTAGCGTGGTGTATTGGTTTTCCATTTGAATCTCCTGGTTAGTTGTTCGCGCGTTCTAGGTGCCTTACAGCGCGTTTATGGGGTATGTCTGCGCGCTGAGGTGCTAGTCATTGCATGTCTCGCGCCATCGAGTGGCGGTATGTGTCGCCGTTCGAGTATGTGATGAGGCACTCCTCCAGCCGGTCGAGGTGTCCGGATCGGTGGCGAGCGATGCCCAACGAAGAGAAGCATTTTCGGCAGGTGTGGCAGTAGCACTCGCGCTTCCGCTTTCTTGTCTTGCGTGTCTCGCATGGGGTCGCCCGGTCGAGTGTGCGGGTCATGGGTGTTCCCCTTGGTCAGTCGAGGTAGTTGGGGTAGGTCATCTGCTTGTAGATGTCTTTCGCGATGTCGAGCGTGATTGGGCTCCCGGTGGTGGCCACGGTTTCCCACTTGCCGGTTTCTGGGTCTTTAGCCCGGTCGTTTACGATCACGACCGCGCGCCCGTGGTGGGTTCCGTCATCGTTGAGGGTGAGTTTGACGGGGCCTGCTAGATTTCCAGCTCGTACTATGTAGCTCACTGTTGGACTCCTCAATGGTTGTTTGGTTGGTTAGATGCGGACGGCTTGCCAGTGCAAGCTGAGCCAGTAGGGGGTGTCGAGGGGTATTTGTTCGACGTGTCCGCCCACGTCGGGGGCGTGGATCATGAGTCGGTTGCCACCAGGGTCTTTGCCTGCGTAGATGCCGATGTGGTGGTAGTGGCCACTGCCCGGAGTGGAAAAGCCGATCAGGTCGCCTGGTTGTAGGGCTGATTGGTCTATGGGTGTGCCTGCGCCGGTGATGATGTCGTGGGCGGTTCGCGCGTTGAGGGGTTTGCCGAGGTCGGTGTAGACGCGCACGATGAGGCCCGAACAGTCCAGTCCATCCGCGCTGGTGCCTCCCCACTTGTAGGGGGTGCCAAGATATTTTTGGGCAGTGGCCACTACGGACGAGGCTGAAGCACTTTTTTGAGTGTATTTTTTGGCCAGCTGTTTGATTTTGGTTACGTAGTTTTGGGTTTCAGAGTATGGGGGTATGCCCCGGTATTGTTGGATTGCTCCTGGTCCCGCGTTGTATGCGGCTAGGGCAAGATCGACCACGTTTCCTGTTGCTTGCCCGCTCGCGACGTAGGCTTTCACGGTGTCTACTAGCTTGCACATGAACTGGCCTTGGCTGGCGATAGCATCGATAGGGTCGAACGGGTCGGCCACCCCGTCCCCGTTTGCGTCTATCCCGTGAGATTTCCATGTGGCGGGCATGAACTGAGCGATACCTTGTGCGCCGGCTGGGCTCACAGCTTTCGCGTCCCACCCGGATTCAGCCTCGATTTGTCCGGCGATGAGGCTCGGCGTGATTTCGGTGCAGATACTCCCCGCTTTCATCACGGCCTGCACATATTCGGGGGGCACTCCCTCTAGGCCCGCTCCTGCTCCTTCGGCTCCGCCTCCAGTCATCATCAGAGGCAAGAGCATGAGCGGGGCTGCGGCGATGAGTGTCGTTTTCACAGCCCGCGCCCTTGCTCGGTGGTTACACCGTGATCGAGGTTCCTAGTGTGGCTGGGGGTACTGACAGCGCTTGTGTGGCCGGTATTGTTTGCGCGGCCCGCCTGGTCTGGTTTGGTGTAAGGGGTGGCCAGGGCGATGATTTCGCGGATGCGCTGGGGGTTAAACCCAGATGAGCGACCCGTTTGGGTTTCTATGATCGGGGCTGATAGGAGGCCTTCGTTTTTGAACTGTTCTACCAGGTCGGGTCGCTTGCTTAAGTCAATGGCGTTGTAGGTGATTCCTGCCTTGTCCAACTTGCGTTGGGTCAGGGCACACCCTGGACAGTGCGGGGTGGTGTAAATAGTAATGTTTTCGCTCATACCTACTACGTAGGTTGTGCGCGCACAGAGTTAAGGCCCGCACCTTTTGGTGCGGGCCTTAACTATCCCTGGAAGGGGCCAGAGAGAGGTTGCGATTCGTCCCTTCGGTGCTCATTTGACCCAGAGCGTTCGCGACGTCATGAGTACGCCGATTGAGTCTTTTGGCTAATGAGGTTAGATCCAATTGGCTTGTACGCCGGGGGTGATTTCCTGAGTGCGCGGGACGTTAATCGTTGGCCCGTAGATGATGGTTTCTGTCCCGATATGACTGTTTTGTGCGGTATGAGCGAGGTTGAAGCGAGCACAACGTTCGCCTCCATATAGATCTTGCCAGATGATTTTTTCATCATCGTAGGTGAGAACCCAAGGGTATGGAGCGCTCAGAATTTTATCGGCGAGGGTTTTGTGGTCGTCAGCATTGAAGGCGTGGAGATAGAGCTTGTTCCCCTGGACGACGTATGGGGGGTCAGCGTAAACAAAGATGTTGTCCTCGTAGTGCTCGATACTGTCAAGGAAATCGAGCGCATCAAGCTCGGTCACGGTGATGTGGTCGGCTAATTCTTGGATGCGTTTGATGCGCGAGATGAGTCCTTGTTTGTTGTAGCGGGCATCGATGAGCCATCTGCCGGTCTGGTTGAGTCCACCGATGGGGCGTGCAGTGAGGATGCCAGATCGGTTGGTGCGATTGAGGAAGAAAGTGGCGAAGCCGAGGGCGAGATCGTCTCCATTGGGGCCCGCTTCAAAGATTGCGCGCTGTTCGTGCCATTGACTGATAGTGACCTTTGTTGTTTCGATGAGCTGGATGAATTCATCGGAGTGAGTAGTTACGGAACGCCAGAAGGCCGCGATGCCGGGGTGGACATCATTGATGTGGATGTGGGAGACGCATTCTTCGTCGAGGAGGCGTAAGGCTGCGCCAGCGCCTCCAGCGAAGGGTTCTGCGTACCGGGTGGGAACGGGGTCCTGGATAGCGAGAAGCTGGGCGAAAAAGGGTGCGAGGCGTACTTTTCCGCCGGGGTATCGCAGGGGTGATAGGTTCCTCATGCAGTTCCTTGTTTGTGCAGTTGGTTTTCGCTCATACCTACTGCGTAGGGTGTGCGCGCACAGTTAAGGCCCGCACCAAAAGGTGCGGGCCTTAACTATCCCTGGAGGGGATCTTGTGGGTTAGTTCTTGCGTCGCTTAGCTACGAGGGCACCTGCACCACCCGTGGCTAGTAGTGCGGCTACGCCTAGCGGTGCGAGGTTTGCGCCGGTCTTGGCCAGGGCCGACCCGCCACCGGAGTTGTCAGCGGCTGCGAGCTTAATGGTCTGATCCGTGTCATCAGCATCCGTGTGGGTGCCCACGAGCTGCCCGTTTGCGTCGTAGACGTATTCAAAGGCAACGAGTTCAGTGTTTGCCATGCCGGTAGTGTCCAGGTTGGCTACTACCTTCCCGCAGTCTTGCGGAGTGTTGGGCGTGAACTTCGCGGTCGCTTCATACTCTGTGCCGTCTACCATGACCATCTTGCCGGTGGTCTTGTTGTGAACCTTGAGCCTCAAGGTGTATTCAGTTCCGGGAACAAGTTTCTCGTTCGCGTCACACACCTTGTCAACCAGCTTCGTGTCCTTGCCAGGCTTCAAGGTTTTTTCACCGTTTTCGCCGGTGAACGTGGTCTTGAGCTTCGGGCCATCAGCTGTGATAGTGAACTGCTCGGTCATATCCTCTACAGAAGTAGCCAATGGGGTTACGCGGTCATCACCGGCGAAAGTAGAGATGAATACGTAGGTGCCGGCTACTAGCTTGCCGTCTGCACCCTTCTTAGCGATCCACGACGTGTCACCAACGCTGGGGTAGACACCGTTCTTGGCTGGAATGGTGACGGTTTGACCAATCTTTTCAGCCTTGTCGCGGTTCGCTTCGGTTACTTTAAGGCCAGCGGGGAAAAACAAGACCTCGTGAGAGATGAGTTTTTCGTCTGCCTTGAATCCGGCTGCGCCTTCAAAGTTGGGGTGATCGGAGGGCATTCCGGTGACGAACACGTCATCTACTAGGTAGGTGCCCGCCTTGGTGTCACGCACACTCAACTTCGAATCAATCTGAGCTGGGTGTCTTACTGACGTGGTTTCGTCTGCCATGCCATAGTCGTCAACAAAGTCGGCCTTAATGTACTGAGACCAAGCAGCGTCCTGGTCATCGGCTTTTACTTCCCACACCCACGTGTAGAAACCGTCCTTGGGTGCGGCCCCTGCGCTAGCGGTAAGCACCGTTTCAGGCCCGTTGGCTTTGACGATGACGGACTTGATGAGTTCTGCGCCTTCTGGCACGGTATCGCTCTGTTCTGCTGGAGCGAGGGGGTCGATGTAGTAGAGGCTTGCGCGGTAGTTCACGGGCACATTGGTGCCATCAATGTTGAGCCACTTACCGTCCCCGTAGTTCGGGTCAGCGTTCGGGGTGAACGTGTCAGTCAGCTCAGCGCCACTGTCAATGACCTTAGCGGTATCCACATTTGAGAGGCCTTGGGGGCGGAAATCGAAGATAACATCCCACGTCGGAGACTGAACGGTCTTAGACGTAACTTTCCTAACATCGTAAATCACGTCCTGCCTGCCACCACCAGGCGACGCGTAACCGAGAACAGGGGCAGTAACATTCTTGTATTCCGTCGTAGCAAAGACTTTGCCGTTGGCGGTTGAGTGCCACTTGATGCCCATAATGGGGGTAGATGCAGTGGTGCCAGTGTAAGTATTAGTACCCGTTTCGTCGAACACCGCTGGACCATTTAGCGTAATGGTGTAGGGGTATCCCGCAATAAAACTACCGTTAGCATTCTTTAAGCCCAACTTACCTAGCGTGCCGTACATGTGGTTGGTGGTTTCTGGTTCACCTGCTTGCCATCCGGCGACACCGGCCGCTTTGGCTTCTGCGACCATTTGGCGTGCCCGGTTTTGAATGTTAGCCGGCGTGAGTTGGAGTAGCTCATTGACATTCGCCTGAGCGCGACCCGAGTTCTCAAAGTTCACGTGTGCAAGAAAACCTGTAGCGGCCGCGTCTACGTCAGTATTCGAAAACTCAAGCGAGGTTGGCGTGTACCACTTCATGATGTACGCCATCTGAGCAATATCAACACTCAGATCAGCCGGACGGCTAAGGCCAGGCTGACTCGTCAGCTCTCCGGGGGTGACGGCAACTGCCGCCGAGGGATTGACCGCGTCAGCCTGAATACACAGACCTGGGGTGGGCTGGCCTTGGTAGGGAATCCACGTTCCCAGCCAGCCAACACTTCCTCCAATAGGCACGCCTCGCACCCAAGAGCCCGCCGCGTGAGCCGGCAAGGCACTCAGAGAGCCGACAAAGATAAGAGCAAGCGCTGTCAAAGCGAGAGCTAGCCGGTAGGCCAGCCCGCCCTTAGTGGCGCAAGGCGCGCCTTGAGCGTGCGTGGTTATAGGAATACTCATCACTACTCCACTTTCATATAGGTTTGATGATCGATCACGAAACCCATTCAGGGGCTTCACCTACTTACGTAGAGTGTGCGCGCACAGAGTAAGGGGGACACTTCACGGTGAAGTGTCCCCCTTATATATGACTCATCGGATTCGCAGGTTGCTAGTCACATCCAGCGATACATCCGCCCGCGTCGGTAACTGTTCCATTCTCGTCTGGTACGACTTGATGGTGTGCCCATCCGTCTGCGTCATAGCTATATTCGGGGAAGTTTGGGTTATAGCAGTATGGTCCGCCGCCGCACACGTCACCACTACCACCGTTGTAGCCACCGCCACCATTGCCGCCTGCGTTCGAGTTGCTGTAGTTACTGGTGCTGTAGCCACCACCGTTGCTTTCGTTGTATCCGCCCGTGCTTTGAGCCTGTTGGGTTTGCGCGTAGGCTGTGGCCGCGTCGTTTACCGCTGTGGTGGCATCGCTTAGGGTTTTGGCTACTGTGCCTGCTTGGTCTGCGCGGGTAAACACGGCCTCAATATCGGCCACGGTCTCCAGCGTTTCAGGCTCGGCTTGGTCGAGTGCTTGAGCGTCTTTCAGGGCAGTATCAAGCTGGTCGGTTAAAGCCTGGTCTACACCGTTGCGATTAGCCATGCCAGCGGCTTCGATTGCCTCATTCAGGGTTTTTATCCCCTGGTCAAAAGTGGTTGTAGCCGCGTCCGCGACGTGTTCGCGAACGCCAGCAAATGAAGCAGTGAGCTTATCAAGCACGCTTTGAGCCTCCCCTTGGGCGTCCTTGACCGTGCGCGTAGCTTCTTTGGCTTGTTCACGTCCTAGCGCGGAAGCATCCTGGGCCTCAACGCTTGAAAGTGCGTCTGCTTCTTCTACCGCCACGGCTAGAGCCGTGGTGTCAGTGTCTAAAGCACGCTGAGCCACTAGATCAATAAGCGCTTTGGCTTGCGTCTTAGTCTGGTCAAGTTCGGTCAAGGTCTGCTGATAGGTGGCCTGGGTCGCCTGGTATTCCTCGCGCGCGCTCAACGTATCAGTGTGGGTTTTCCATACCACCCCAACCACAACCAGCACGGCGATGAGTGCTACGGCGATGGTGGCAATAATGGGCGGGCGCTTATACCACGGTGGTGTCACCGTAGAGACTGGCTCGCTCATCGCAGTATCAGTTGTTTCTTGTAATGGGGTGTGGGGCGCTTCGTTGGTGCTCATGGTGTTTTCCTTGACCTGTGTTGATGTCGAGTCTAGTTGATGGGGCCGCGCGGTCCGACGGGTAGGGTGCCGATTTGGCGTGGTGGGACAGGCGCGTGTAGTCGCGCTCGGGCTTGCGTGTTGTAGGCGATGAGGGCTTGTTCTACCCATTTGCTCCACGTAGTCGGCCCATTATTGGCAAGGCTGGCGATGAATAGACCACGGGCTTCGTCTGCCACTTTTTCATCTACCCGAACAGTGATCTTTTGGATACCACTGGAGTGGGTCTTGGGTGTGGGTGTTTGTGCCCGTGGTTTGGCCTCGGTCTGGGTCTGGGTGATGACGCTGTGGCCTGCTAGGGCGCTTCGTCTAGGTTGTGGTTTAGTCATGAGTGTGTCCTTCGTCGAGTTTTCGCATGTGTTTGCGTAGTCGGTCTATGGCGTGCGCGGTTTCGGATAGGCGGGTGTGGAGTTGGAGCATTTGCTCAAAGTCTTTGCCTTCTAGCACGTGTTGGACTTTCTCTACCCACGTGTAAGGGCCTGCTGTTAGGTGTTCTGGTTCGATCCAGTATTGGAGGTAGTGAGTTACGTTTACCGTGTCGTTGTACAGCAACTTCAGATAGATGTCTTTTTCTTCACTGCTCGCCTGCCTGTAGGTGGCTAAGAGTTGTTTGTTACTGATTTTGCTCATTGTTTGCCTGCCTGGTGGTTGTGGATTGCGTGGAGGTATTGGGTGTAGATGTCGGCTAGTTGTGCTGCTTCTTGTGTGGGCCATTGTTCTAGTGGCTGACTGGCTTCCACGCTGTCTGCGATTGCTACCCGTTTGGGGATGGGTGGGTTAAAGATTGTTAGTCCGCGTTGTTCTACTTCATGGGTTAGCTCGCTTATCCAGTGCCCGCCGCTGGTGGTGCGGGCTTCGTGCTGGTTGATGATGATTCCCCCGATTGTGAGTGTGGGGTTGTAGTAGGTGCGGATCTGGTCAATAGAGCTCAGCAGTCGGGCTAGGCCGTTAGCGCTCCAGAGTTTGGAGTGTGTGACGATCAGGGTGATGTCGGTGGCGGTCAGGCCGTTGATTGTGAGCTGGTCGAGTGATGGTGGGCAGTCGATAAGACACACGTCATAGTTGCTCGCGATAGGACTTAAGGCGGCGCGTAGCCTGCTTTCGCGTCCAGCTCCTGCTACTACTAGTTCGTCTCTTACTACTGGTAGGGCCTCACCCGTGGTGGGTACGAGGTCTACTCCGTCCCATAGGCCAGGTACGGTGACTTCGCTTATCGGTAGCTTGGTTCGGTTTGAGAGCACGTCAGCCAACCCCGCAGTGTCCTCGTCTACTGGGTGTTTTGCGAGGCTACTGGTGATGTTGCCTTGCGGATCAAGGTCTACGACGATCACGCGCAATCCCTCAAGAACCGCGGCGCGGGCTAGGTGATAGGTGGTAGTTGATTTACCAACTCCACCTTTTTGATTACACAGTGAAATGGTGAGCATCATTGTCTCCTCATGGGATTAGACGTCTACGGTTGCCAGCATTGCCGTCATTGCTGGCAGTGCTGGCGGTTAGAACAGGTAGTCGTTGAACATGGTTGGTAGTAGGTCGAGAGCCTGGCGTTGTAGGCGCACTGAAACATTCATGTAAAGCGCGGTTGTTTGCAGGTTTTCGTGACGCATAAGGGTTTGTACTACCCGCGCGTCTACTCCTGCTTCGAGTAGGGCTGTGGCGAAATAGTGGCGTAGCTGATGGGAAGTCATTTTGATACCCGCTCGCGCAAAAGCGTCAGAAATACTTGAACCAACTGCCCGACGTTCTACATGCGTGTGAGGGCATGTAGAAGAAGGAAACCACCAACCGCGTAGAGGGTAGTGTTCAGCCTCGCGCAAGATGATGGGATGCACCGGAAGAACAGCGGTTTTATTGCCTTTCCCAACCACGGTTATCATTCCCGTTGCGTGATCGATGTCTTGTCCGCGTATTTTCGCTATTTCGTGGACTCGCAGCCCAGCAAAAGCAGCAAGCATGATGCGGGTGCGCGTAGCAGGACGCAGAGGCGAGGTGAGAACAGCTCGCAACTGTTCATCTGTGATAGGCCGCGGTCGATACTTAGGACGTTTAGGCGCTGCAACGCGGGACATAGGATTGTCCTGACGGCGATCACTGATAACCAGCCAATGATAGAAGGCTCGCAAATGCACGTAATACGTGTGGCGTGTGATCGCAGACGGTAACGAGGCAAGCCATAAAGTAATGTCCTCGAAATTGGCTACCTGAGCGTTCACCCCCGTTTGCTGAGTGAATTGGTCTACGACACGTAATCGTTCATCAATCGTCCTGACTGACAAAGAGCGTGCGGACATCTCTACAGTCCATAGGCGGGCGAGTTGTTCAAAGGGAATAACAGTTTTGAGCATGACTAAAGTTTCAGCCAATACCACTGACAAATATGCCCAATTGTTGAAAAAACGACCGTTGCTGGCAGTGCCGTCACTGCCGTCATTGCCAACAACGCCATAGTTGCCAGCCTTGCCGTAATTGTCGGCAATACGAGTAAAAAGAAAAACGAAGGGCAAAGCTAGTGCGGATACGATGCCGAGAATGATGGGAACCCTCTGCCCGACGCGTAATGAATAGGTCGTGGGTTCGATTCCCACAGGTGGCTCCACTTAGACGTCGGATTTGATAAGTACCCTTTTGCGTTAGCGAGTATCGCTTAGGGGGGGTGTGAAAAATCGCCTGCGTTAGCGGATACAGATTCTTCTACTTTGCCAGTGTTCAATGAGCCATCGGTCGTGGCTCGCGATGATCAATGTGCCCGTCCATTTTGTTAATGCTTCCTCAAGGGCTTCCATGGAGGCTAGATCGAGGTAGTTAGTTGGTTCGTCGATGATGAGGATGGCAGGGGTCGAGGCAATAGCTACTGCGATTTGGGCTCGGCGTTGGTTACCTGCCGATAATTTTGGGATGGACGTGGACCACATTGACGGGGGTAAGATACCTTTCCCAGCTTCACCTATTCCTTTAAGCCAGGCATCGGTGTTGAATCCTGGGTCGTTTTCTTTGGGTAGTCGCTGGGGAACCAGGCTGACTGGTTTGCCGCGCGTGATCGTCCCGCTTGTCTCGGCCTTGGCAGGTGGTTGTGCGGTGTAAATCCAGTTCAATAACGTACTTTTCCCAGATCCGTTTGGGCCGGTGACAAGCAAGTGCTCGCCGTAAGCGAGATCGAAACTGACAGCTGCAAGCCGTTGCTTTACCGTTGCTTGCCTGGTGGATAGCGCGATCCCTGCGCGATCTGATGGTTGTTCAAACTGGAACGACAAGTCATAGTTGCGAGGTTTGCGCACCTCTTGGCTGCTTAGAACCTGCAATCGCTTGTCGTCGTTACGCATCCGGCGTTCAGCCGTCGCGGCTGCACGGTCTGCAAAAAACTTCTTTGCTTTCCCCTCAGCTTTGGCTAACCGTACGCCGCCAGAGGCAATCTTTCTGGCTTCCTGCTTGTGTTTTCGTAACTTACGTTTTTCGGCTTGTTGAAGTGCATGTATATCGGCGTATTTGCGTTGGGCTTCTGATTTCTCGGATAAATAGTTGGAATAGTTTCCCGCGCACCGATAAAGGCCTTTTACCTCGCCGTTTCCTTCAGCTTTAGCCAGCGCATCCCACACCTGAGTGTCCATGTCGTAAATAACCGTTGCGGTGTCTTCGATGAAAGCCCGATCATGGCTGCTCATCAGCACCGGGCCGTTCCAGCTACTGATTGTTTTTGCGAGGAAGCCGATTGCTTCGCCGTCGAGATGGTTGGTGGGCTCATCTAAAATTAACGCTTTAGGTTTCATGATGAGAGTGGCTGCCAGTTCAAGGCGAGCGAGTTGGCCAGGAGACAGTGTGCCCAGACTACGCATTGACCCCATGAATAGCCCTAGACCGATTCCGTCCATAACCTCAGCGACCCGAGCATCTAGCGTCCAAATGTCGAGGCTTGCCATTTGGGCAAGCAATCGGTCATATTCCCGGCTCACCTCACCAGGAGCAAAATCGCTCTCCAGTCGGGTAGAGGCAGCATAAAACTGGGTAGCAATAGTTCGCAGCGAACTAAGTGCAGAATCGAGATAGTCTTCGACCGTTCCGTTGGATTCTTCAATAATCGGAACGCGGAAAAGCTCGGGCTCCACGCCGTCGAATTTGATGGTTCCTGTCTCCGGTATCAAGATACCTGACGCTATCCGGAGCAGCGTAGTTTTACCGCACCCGTTGGGGCCGATCAGGCAGGCGCGTTCGCCGTCACCGACATGCAAACTGATGTGATCTAACAGCGGTACAGATGAGTAAGAAAAAGAAATATTATCGAGGTTGATTGCAGACATAATGATCTCCAGGACGCGACGGTAGATGGGTAGCGTCTCAGCTGGGCTGAGTAGAGATCACAAAGTCATCGGAACATAACCCCTCGATGCTAAAAACACGACTGGCGTCAAGCACGCCGCTTTCATTGATTCTAACTGACTCGTTGTTTGGTAGCCACAGAACCGCAGTTACGCCGCTCTTTTCTCCAGCCCTAATCAAATAGCTGAAATATCCAGCGCTCGGATAATTCCAATTGCACGTTGAAAAATTGATATAAACCACCTGATCTGTCGTCTCTCAAAACACCGTGGCTCGTAAACTACAATTATTGGTAAATGCGCTGCGATTCGGTTGCTGACCAGCTACTGCAAATCGCCTAGTGGTCGATCTCATCACTCGTGCGGAAGGGAGCGTCATGGCCACAGAAGACAATAGTCGAACTGACGAGCCCAATAGACAGATGTTGATCTACCAGAGCCCAGAGAACACTGTACGTATCGAGGTTCGACTTGAGGGTGAGACGGTTTGGCTTACGCAGCAGCAGATGGCGGAGCTTTTTCAAAGTTCAAGGTCTAACATTGTCGAGCACATTGGAAACATCTACGCTGAGGGTGAACTTGATGGGGAGGCAACCTGTCGGGATTTCCGACAGGTTCGCCGTGAGGGTAGCCGCAACGTGGCGAGGACGCTGCCTCACTACAACCTAGACATGATTATTTCCCTGGGATATCGGGTTAAATCCAAGACTGCTACGCAATTTAGACGTTGGGCAACCGAGAGACTGAAAGAGTACCTCATCAAGGGCTTCACCCTAGATGATGAGCGACTTAAGAACCTTGGTGGTGGATCGTATTGGTACGAGCTTCTCGAGCGGATCCGCGATATCCGTTCGTCGGAGAAAGTGATGTACCGACAAGTGCTGGATCTATACGCAACTAGTGTTGACTATGACCCGAAGAGCGCGGAATCGGTCGCTTTTTTTAAGATGGTTCAGAACAAGTTGCATTACGCTACCCACGGACACACAGCGGCGGAAATCATTTATAGCCGAGCCGATGCTTCCAAACCTTTCATGGGCTTAACGACTTTCAAGGGCAATCAGCCTACTCTTGCAGAGACCAAGGTGGCCAAGAACTATTTGACGGAAGACGAATTAAAGGTGCTAAATCGTCTAGTTTCTGGTTACTTCGATTTTGCTGAAGTGCAGGCTATGAATCACCATCCGATGTACATGAGCGACTACGTCGAGCATCTTGACAATATCCTGGCAGCAACTGGGCAACAGCAGCTTCAAGGGGCAGGAAAAGTCAGCCACCAGAAAGCGATTGACAAGGCAACTGCTGAGTACCGTAAATATCAGGTACAGACACCTTCACAGGTCGAGAAGGACTATCTGGAAACCATTAAAGGGCTTGAATCAAGAGCCAAAAAGGCCGATCATGACATTCCTGATTCCGACGGATAAGCCGAATTCAAGAAGACGTGAAGACAGATAACTCGTTGACATTGTACGAACCCCCTAGTGTCGAACTAGCTGACGGAAGGCAAGAATCGCCCCCGCTAGCCAAAACGTGCTTCGGAATCCGAAAGAAGAAAATTACCCGTGATGGGGTAATGAGGCCCACAAAACTTGCCGAATTGATCTTGAAAACAAAAACCTCCTACTCAGCGGAAGGTTCTCGTTCTCACGTAACAGTTATCAAATCCGACGTCTTTGTCTCGACAAAGCCCGGAATATCAACGAAAACCTCGTTGGTATTCCGGGCTTTTTCGTTGCAACTGGACACGTGGCCGCCGAATGGCGGCCCGGGTGGGGGCTTGGAGGTCGCTCCGTTCATGTGCGGCCTGTTCCGGTGGCGAGACCGGGGCGGCCTCCTTACTCGGAGGTTTACATGTCTGCTCGACGCTTCTATGATGAACGATTGATATATAACATTTGTGGGTTAAACGACAAAATGTGTGTGTGAATCTCTCGATTTATGGGCCCTGAACTGGGTTAACGATGAAAATATATGCT
>NZ_JASOER010000018.1:0-37353 GCF_030212665.1 Pauljensenia sp. UMB9872
TCCGGTGGATTGACGAAGAATCGAGTCTATATAAGGACCTCAGCCATATATAGACCCGATTTAGCTAACCTGAGCAGCAAGAACGTCTGAGCTCAGACACACTTTTTGCTACTTAACCCTCAGAATCCGCCTTTCTTCAATGAAGATGAGCCGAAGCGCCCAAAGGGGCGTCCTCCTCGAATTGATCGCGAAAAGATCCTCGAAGCGGCTCGAACAATCGATCCTGACAAGGTGACGATGCAGGCCGTCGCCGACATTCTCGAAGTGAACCCAACCGCGCTGAATTATCACGTCGGTGGTCGTGAAGGGTTCATGCGCCTTGTTGCAATGGACCGCGTACGGCACGGTGTTCACCGCTTTGCTTTGGATCCCGAGTCTGAAGCGGCGGGGGATTGGGAGCGTCAGCTTCGTCATTTTGCAACGACGATGCGCGCTTCGATTTCAAAGCTGGGCGCGCTTGCTCCGTATCTTGAGTTCGATGCTTCCTCTGCGCTGGCGTACATGCGTCCGTTGGAACAGATCCTGTCCTCAATGGTGAATGCTGGTTTTAGTCTTCCTGAAGCGGTGCGCGGGCTGATGCTGGTCGTGCATATGTCCGCTCATGCGGGTAAGCATGTTGCGCGTGTGAAGAGAGCCGAGGAAGCGCCTTGTGCCCATTCGAAGGAACGAGGGTCGTTCCTTGCCTTCGTCGACGAGGCTCCCGAAGGAACAATTCCGCTGATCCGTTCGTTAGTGCATGGCGAAGTTGAAGGATTCGCTCCGGGCTCCATGAGCGATATTGATACGCAGTTCGCCTACGAGATGAACGTTGTCATTGACGGGCTTCGCGCGCAGATCGCCTAGAACACGTCCTTGCTAACCGGAGTGTGGTGTCTGCTTGGATAAAGAAAAGTGGAGTTCACGATTGTTGTGAGCTCCACTTTTCTTTGGTTTTTGCTGGGTGTGATCTGGCTTAACGCCTAGGGGCGAGGCCACGCGCCTGTGCCGCGCGAGTGCGAACCAGATCAAGCAGTTCGCGTGCCACGCCATCGTCGAGGACGAGGTCGGTGGCGACGTGTGCGCGCAGTGCGCCAAGTAGTGGGAGCGCCTTCGAAGCGCCAGCAACGACGCAGAGGCGACGCGGGATTTTGCGGAGAGTCTCTGGGCTGGGGCCGGAAGCTCGGCTGTTGAGTTCCATGTCTGTTGAGCCGTCTTCGCGCAGGAGGACGGTGCAAACGTCGCCGACAACGCCGTCCTTCTGGGCCAGTGCGATTTCTTCAGTGTCCAGGAAGCCACCCGAATAAACGTGGGAGGGCAGGCGTGCCGAAAGTGAGCCGACGCCGAACAGAGCGATATCGCAGTCGTCAATCGTCTTCAACACGGTCTGAACCGAGCGCTCGCGCCAGAGCTGCTTCTTTGTCTCTGCGTAGTCGAAGAACGTGGGAACGGGGAAGTGGACCATGCGTCCACCCATCGCGCGCGCTGCGCGGGAAATAATCGCATCTGCGTACGGCATACCGGACTCGGTAGCGGTCGCGGCACCGTTGAGCTGGACGACGGTCGATCCGGGGAAGTTGACGCGTGGCATACAACGGGTGATCTCTGAGGTCGTGTTGCCCCATGCGATGCCAAGGGTGACACCGGGTTTGAGCATGTCGACCAGACGTTCCGCCGCGACAAGCGAGACGTTATGAAGTCGGTTGACCTCGGTGTGGACGTCATGGACCGGAACAACGGACGTCTGTACGCCGAAGATTTCAGAAATCTGACCGGCAAGGGTTCCTTTGTGTCCTGGAGCGGCGCTCACTGAGATGCGAACCAAGCCGGTATCGCGCGCGTAGGACAGCAAACGAGAAACGGAGGAGCGCGATACGCCAAGGTGGCGTGCGATCGTCTCCATGGTCTGACCTTGGAGGTAATACATTGATGCGGCTTCATGAGCCTGTTCGTCACGAATCGTCACGTGTCATAGTCTGCCATGCACAGGCGTGCAGGTCTAACTGTTGAATGTCCAATCCTTTGGGAGACTGTGCGATTTGGTGAGCGTGCACACATTGGAGAGGTAAGTATCCCCTTATGTGCACGGTTGTGCACGGGGTCAGGTTCGATGTGCAAACGCTGTCATACTATGTGGTGTCCACGTGAAGACATCACAGGTCAGCGCGGGTTTGTTCTGCGACCGCAAAGTGCTCACGAGCGGTCCTGCGAAACAAGCGGAGTCTTGAAAAGGAATTCGCATGTGACGCAGAAGGCTTTTCGAACTTGGCGTGATCAGTCCTGTCTCGCTAAAGGAACCCTGCGGGTGGGAAACCGCCCGACAATTCGATGCAACGAAGCATCGAAGAAAGATTGGAAAAATGCTCGCAACACTTCTTCCTGCAGTTGCTGAAGTCGGCTCCGGCAAGATCTTCATGTCGGAGTTCCTCGGCACAGCAGTCCTTCTCCTCCTCGGTGGTGGCGTTGTTGCTACCAACCTCCTGCCCAAGTCCAAGGGCAAGGGCGGTGGCTGGCTCATGATTAACTGGGGATGGGGCCTCGCAGTCCTCGCCGGTGTCTACGTCGCCTACACGACCGGTGGCCACCTCAACCCCGCCGTGACCATCGCCAAGGTCGTTGCCTACATGTTCGACCCAGCCGTCACCCTCAACGGCCCGGCCGTCGGTGAGGGTGGCATCGCCGTGACCGCCGCGAACGTCGCGATCTACATCGTCGCCCAGTTCCTCGGCGCTTTCGTCGGCGCCGTCCTGTGCTGGCTCACCTTCAAACAACACTTCGATGAGGACTGCGACCCGGCCCTCAAGCTCGGCGTCTTCTCGACCGGCCCGGAGATCCGCTCCTACGGATGGAACACTCTCACTGAGGCCATCGGCACCTTCGTCCTTATCCTCTGGGTCTTCGTCTCCGGATACACGACCACCGCGATTGGCCCGTTCGGCGTTGCACTGATCATCGTCGTCATCGGCAACTCGCTCGGTGGCCCCACCGGATACGCGATCAACCCGGCTCGTGACCTAGGCCCACGTATTGCTCACGCAATCCTCCCGATCAAGGGCAAGGGTGGCTCCGACTGGGGCTATTCCTGGGTTCCGGTTGTCGGCCCGATCCTCGGTGCCGTCGTCGCGGTTCTCGTCGCCTACGGCTCCGGCCTCGTCACCGCCGCCTGACCCTCGTAGCAGACCCGTACTCCGAACGTGGGGTTCCGGGCGGACTCGTCTGGAACCCCACGTTCCTATCTGAAACACAAAGAAGTGAACAGAAGGGACACCATTCATGTCTGATGAAAAATTCGTTCTCGCGATTGATCAGGGCACCACGTCCTCCCGCGCGATCGTCTTCAACCACTCCGGCGAAATCGTCTCGGTTGGCCAGAAAGAATTCACCCAGATCTTCCCGAACCCGGGCTGGGTTGAGCACGATCCCGTAGAGATTTGGGAATCGGTTCGCACCGTCGTCGCCGAAGCGCTTCAGAAGGCAGAAATCAATGCCACCCAGCTTGCTGCTGTTGGCATCACCAACCAGCGTGAAACCACCATCGTGTGGGACAAGACCACCGGCGAGCCCGTCTACAACGCAATCGTCTGGCAGGACACCCGTACGTCGGAAATCGTCCGTGGCGTTGCAGCAGGCGACCCGCTGGGTACCGAACGTTACCGCCAGATCACCGGCGAGAACATCTCCACCTACCCGTCAGCACCTCGCATTACCTGGATCCTCGACAACGTTGAGGGTGCACGCGAGAAGGCAGAAGCAGGCGACCTTCTCTTCGGCACCCCGGACACCTGGGTTCTCTGGAACCTGACCGGTGGCGTTAACGGTGGAGTCCACGCAACCGACGTGACCAACGCATCCCGTACCCTGCTGATGGACGTTCGTGAGCTCAAGTGGCGCGAAGATATCTGCGCTGACTTCCGCATCCCGCCGGCAATGCTCCCCGAGATCAAGGCATCCGCGGACAACTACGGCACCGGTCGCCCGAATGGTCTGCTCGCAGGCGTTCCGATCTCCGGCATCCTTGGTGACCAGCAGGCTGCAACCTTCGGTCAGGCCTGCTTCGAAAAGGGTACTGCGAAGAACACTTACGGTACCGGTTGCTTCACCCTGATGAACACCGGCGAAGAGCCCGTCTTCTCGACCAACGGCCTGCTGACGACCGTGCTGTACAAGCTTGGTGACGCCAAGCCGGTCTACGCACTCGAAGGCTCCGTGGCAGTTGCAGGCTCGTTGGTTCAGTGGCTGCGTGACAACCTCGGAATGATCGAGAAGTCCTCCGAAATCGGAAAGCTCGCTCAGACCGTTGAAGACAATGGTGGCGTGTACTTCGTCCCAGCATTCTCCGGTCTGTTCGCACCGTACTGGAAGGACGACGCTCGCGGTGCGATCGTTGGCCTTACCCGCTACGTGAACAAGGGTCACATTGCCCGCGCAGTCGAAGAGTCGACCGCATTCCAGTCCGCAGAGCTCATTGATGCAATGAACGCCGATGCAGGCGTCCCACTGAAGGAACTCAAGGTTGACGGTGGTATGACGGCTGACGATCTGCTCATGCAGTTCCAGGCTGACATCTCCGGTGTGGACGTTATCCGCCCGGTCGTTGCAGAGACGACCGCTCTGGGTGTTGCCTACGCAGCCGGTATCGCAGTCGGCTTCTGGAATGGCACAGACGATGTCATTGCTAACTGGCAGGAAGACAAGCGTTGGAAGCCGTCCATGGACACCGCAGAGCGCGATCGTACCTACCGCCTCTGGAAGAAGGCTGTTACCCGCACCTTCGACTGGGTTGACGAAGACGTGAAGTGATCTGTCCACGCACGTGAGTAGGTAGTTTCCACTCGATAGGGCGTTGCTCGGCGCGATAAGTGTCGAGCAACGCCCTTTTGGCGTAAAAATCTTTTAACCTTGACCGTATGGATAACTATTCATCTAACGAAGAAAAAACCTACTTGATCGTTGACGGTGAAAATATCGATGCCACTCTTGGTATGTCAGTGTTGGATCGTCGTCCGAATCAAGAGGAACGCCCGCGCTGGAATCGAGTCCTTGAAGGCGCTGAAGAACACTGGGGAAGTGAAGCGAAGGGCCTCTTCTTCCTCAACGGTTCTTCCGGTTCGCTACCGATGGGATTCGTTCAGGCGCTCATTGCCATGAACTACTCGGTGATCCCGCTTTCGGGTCCTGCTGACATGAAGGTCGTTGACCTTGGTTTGCAGCGCACGATGGATGCGATCTCAGAGCTGGACTCGGGCTCGGTCATTCTTGCTAGCCATGACGCTGATTTCGCTCCTCAGGTTGAGCGTCTGCTGGATCAGGGACGTCGTGTCGCGATCCTCTGCTTCCGCGAATTCCTGGCGACCACTTTCCACGAGCTGGAAGCCAAGGGCTTGGAGATCCTTGACCTCGAATACGATCTGCACGCATTCCAGGTGACTCTACCGCGACTGAGCATCATCGACGTCGACGACTTCAACCCGTTCGACTACCTGTAAACCGCCAGCTCGACTGTTCGGAGCCTGCGCGTCAGTATGCCTATGTCATGAAGGCGGTCAGACACTGGATAGGCCGTCAAACCTCAAACAGAAGTGGTGTGGGGGTTCTGCCCCACACCACTTCTATTTGATTCAGTTACTCGCTGGTCGCAATGACGTTCGAGCTGAGCGATCAGCCCTTATTCTTGAGCTCTGCCAGGCGCGCTTCGATTTCAATCTCGGAGGCGTCGGTTTCGAGTTCTGCAAACTGTGCGTCGAGGGACGAGGCCGCGACCTCTGCCTGACCCTGTGCCAGTGCTTCGGCGCGACGGACACGGTCTTCGTAGCGTGCGAGCTCTGATGTCGGATCGAGCACGTTGATAGATGCGACAGCGTCATTGACCTTGGTCTGGGCCTCGGCGGTCTTCTGGCGTGCCACCAGCTGATCGCGCTTGGACTTGAGTTCTTCGAGCTTGTCCTTCATCTGAGTAAGGCCGGTCTTGAGCTTCTCAACAACCTCGGTCTGCGAGGCGATGATTGGCTCTGCGTCCTTGGCTTCGCCTTCAAAGGTGATCTGCTTACCGATCGCTGCCTTGGCGAGCTTGTCCCACTTGTCAGCGCCTGCAGTATCGCCCCCAGCACGCATTTCGTCTGCCTTCTGCGAAGCGGCTAGAGCCTTGCGACCCCAGTCAGCTGCTGCGGCAACGTCTTCTTCGTGGTCTTTTTCTGCCAGACGCAGGTTGCCGACAGTCTGCGCGACTGCGGTTTCTGCTTCTGCGATGGAGTTCGTGTAGTCGCGGATCAGCTGGTCAAGCATCTTTGCCGGATCTTCAGCGCGATCCAAGAGGGCGTTGATGTTTGCTTTTGCGAGCTGGGAAATGCGACCGATGATGGATTGCTTTTCTGCCATTGTTTGTGTCCTTCGCTGGATGGATCGCGCGATTATCGCGCGTCACCTCCATTTTAGAGTGTGACGCTGAGTACTTCCTACGAACGGACTGTGTATCCGCTCGGTTTGAAGGTGGAGCCGAGATGGCTGGTGCCCTGCAGGGTATTCCTGCAGGGCACCAGCCATATGATCAGATCAGAAGGAGCCGGAGCTACCGCCACCAAATCCGCCACCGCTTCCGCCGAAGCCTCCGCCAGAGAATCCGCCACCGGAGAACCCGCCTCCGCTTCCTCCTTGCCCGAGGCTACGACCGGCATTCAACAGGACAGACCACAGCAGGGCATTGCCAAGGCCGGTGTTATCGGTGAAGATTCCGCCGCTTCCATTCGTGTGGTGTCTGAACTGATCAGCCTGCCTGTATGAGGGATCGTTAATCGGGGTTGACAGCACGGTAAGGGCCACGCTACGTGCGCTCTTCGCCAGGGTCATTGCCTGATCGGGGTCAGTTTGGACAAGTGCAACAGCCTGATCGAGTTCAGCCTTAGCCTCAGCGAGTGTGGAACGGACATCCAACGGGATGACGCCCCGGCGTCCCTGAATGTAAGAGTTAGCTCGCGCGTACTGGGCTTGAGCGTCGGACACGGCGTTCCGTGCTGCCTGGACCTTGCGTTCTCTTGCGTCAGCCTGAGAACGAAGTGGTTCAAGCGCGGCGTCCAGCTGAGATTCGGCCAAACGTAGGTTTTCCAGCGCAGCCAGCGGGTCACCACTTCCGGCGCGTGCGCTTTGAGCCTTGGCTACAGCCTTCTGTGCTTCGGCAACAAGCGGTGCGAACGCTGCTGAGTCTGCCTTCAGGGTCGTCACGTCGGAAAGATCCGAGGTGATCGAAGCAATTGCCTTCGTCAGAACCTCGTTCGCGGCAGCGAGGTCCTGCTTGGCGCTCATGATTGCTTCGGTCTGGTGTCCCGCCATCGCGAGTGCTCGGCGAGCAATATCGAGCTGCACCAGTGCTGCTGACGGATCAGAGGTTGCGAGGGAGGTTGCTTGATTCGCAGCGACCGACGCTGAATCAAGGAGAGCGCGTGCCTGCTGAGGATTGTCCATCAACGAGGCAACGGTCGTGGACGAGTACAGCGTCTGAAGGGCGGTGAGCTCAGCTTCCACGCTGGGCAACGCTGCGATTGCCTCTAAAATGCGCGTCTTCACGTCCGTGGCCTGCGTGGGAACGCTTGCCTCTTCATCGCGAAGCTGGCTGAATGCCTTCTGTTGCTCAACCAAAGCTGGCATGACCTGGTTCAACTCATGTTGCAGCGTGAGCGCAGCCTCGGTACGCGAACGAGAATCGGAGGCCTCGTTCATCGTTTGCTGGGAAGCAAATGCCTTCGCGATGCCCGCTTGAGCGACAGAAAGTGCTTTCGCATATGCGTCGGTCTTCGTTTCACCGAACTGAGCACGCGCGAAATCAAGCTCATCAGCGGCCGAACGTACCAGTTCGTCCGCCTGAAGGAGCAGAGCCGAAGATTGGTTGGTCAGAGCCAGTACCTGATCCTCGGTCAATGACGGAAGCTGATCGCCGGGTGCCCAAGGGTGGTCAGCGGTTGCCTTCGGAGCGGGGGTTGAAGCGCCCTTCGCCTTGTTGCGCTTCACGAAGAACACAATCAGTCCACCGATAACGACAACGACGACAACGGTGCGGATCCACCCGAATCCTGACTTCCCAGAGGAAGGAGCGCCGGTCGACGAAGAGTGTGA
Organism: Pauljensenia sp. UMB9872; assembly: GCF_030212665.1. Lineage (NCBI taxonomy): Bacteria > Bacillati > Actinomycetota > Actinomycetes > Actinomycetales > Actinomycetaceae > Pauljensenia > Pauljensenia sp. UMB9872. Next base: position 8,080 of record NZ_JASOER010000018.1, read on the forward strand.
AGAAGAGGACGAGGCCTGACCTGTCACGGTTGATGTCAACGTTGAAATAAAGGTTGTTGCTGCATCCGTCGTCGTATCAGCGTCCAGAGGATTCGACTTAGCAAGAACTTTCTTTGCAACCGACGTTGCGCGCGTGATATCCGAATCGGTGACAACTTGCTGATCAGCGTTGCCACACGTTGTGAACATGCGCTCTTCATAGGCAATCACGTAGACGATCGACTGATTCGACAATCCGGAGTTCACACCCGAAGTCTTGCACCATTCAATTGGCTCAGCACCTGAAAAATCGGGAACCGTCACGAAATAAACCTGCAAACCGGCAGACCCGGCCTCGTCCGCGGAAGAGGATATTTCCGAAACTTGAGAGTCGGAGAGCCAATCCGACGGGTCGGTCACCGACGTCGAAATAGTGACCGGGGATGTGGCAAGTGCTGGCGCACCAAGGCCTGCAATCAGGGCGATACCGGCAACGGCGCTGGCGCACGCGCGCGAAACAGCGGAACGGAACGACATGGGATCTCCTGACCTTTGAGCCGACCTGCAAGCGTTCAATAATTCGATGTTACCCGCCCCGTATTCATTTGGCGCTGAAAGCATGTAGCGCATTAGGCTGGCGGGCACATTAGAATGACAGAACGAACAAAACGAATGATTCCTAGAGGAAGGGGAGCAACATGCCTACTGGCAAGGTGAAGTTCTTCGATGCTGATCGTGGCTTCGGCTTCATCGGTGGTGACGACGGTGTGGAAGTATTCCTGCACGTTTCGGCGCTCCCCGAAGGAATTGAAACGGTGAAGCCGGGGACGCGCGTCGAGTACGGTGTTGCTGACGGACGCAAGGGTCCACAGGCATTGACTGTTCGTATCCTGGCTCCAAAGAAGTCGCTTGCGGCGGCGCGCCACCGCAAGCCTGAAGCCATGGTCCCCGTGATTGAGGACCTCATCAAACTGCTCGATGCTTCCTCGACCAGCTTGCGTCGCGGAAAGTACCCCGAGAACGCGCCTCAGATTGCGAAGGTTCTTAAAGCAGTAGCCGAGGATTTTGATGCCTGACACACACGCTGGCGATACTGCGCCTGCACCCCAGACGCCCGTCAATGACACAACGATGAGAGCTTCATCGCGCTCGCGTTCAACGCATAAGGTAGCGGTGCGCACCCCGAAGAAGGACGCGATTCTTGCCCAAGCGGTCGAGGTCGCTCTTGAATCCGCGAAGGCTGTTGCCCACCCGCGTCCCATCGGCGAACACCTTGGGTTCGTCATGGACTCAGAGCGCATCGGAACCCACTATTTCGCTTCCACCGACAACGGCTATGTCGGTTGGGCGTGGGCAGTGACGGTTGCGCGCGTTCCGCGTTCGCGTCACGCGACCGTGTGTGAGGTCGACATGGTGCCTCGCGATGGTGCGTTGCTTGCTCCTCAGTGGATCCCGTGGGAAGACCGTCTTCGTCCAGGTGATCTGTCGCGCGACGATACCCTGCCCTACCAGGCAGAAGATGCCCGCCTTGAGCAGTCCTTCCACGATGTCGGCGAGGACATTGACTACCCGGAGCTCAAGGAAATCGGCTTGGGTCGCAAGCGCGTCCTGTCCGAAGAAGGCCGTAGTGCTGCCGTTGATCGCTGGTACAAGTCTGAGCAGGGACCCAAATCGTCTCGCCCACCACGTAACTCGTGCTCGACCTGTGGTTTCTTGGTGAAACTGTCGGGCTCGATGCGCACGGTGTTCGGCGTATGCGCCAACGAATGGGCTCCCGATGACGGTCGCGTGGTCAGCCTCGATCACACCTGCGGTGCGCACTCGGAAACTGATGTTGCCAAGCAGGGAACCCAGTGGCCGGTTCGCCCGTCGCGTATTGACGACGGTGCACTGGACACCGAGAAAATGCCCGTGAATGTGACCTCGTAGGCACGGTGTCCACATTGTGTTGTGGCGCCTGACACGATTCTTGCCTGTGAGTTTCGCGCGTTGGCACGATTAGTTCGTGAGCACACAACAGACTGCCGCTTCATCCCAATCAGCGGCCAAAGGTTCAATTGATTCGTTCTTCAAGATCAGCGAACGCGGATCTTCGATCGGCCAGGAAATTCGTGGCGGTGTCGTCACGTTCTTCGCTATGGCCTACATTCTTGTCGTGAACCCAGCCATCCTCGAGGCAGCACTGCCGGAGGATGGCTCTATTACTGCCCAGGGTATTGCAGCAGGTACCGCGCTTGTTGCAGGCGTCATGACTATCCTCATGGGTGTTGTCGCCAACTACCCGCTGGCACTTGCTGCCGGTCTGGGTCTCAATGCCGTCGTTGCTTTCACCATGGTTATAGGCATGGGCCTGAGCTATGCAGAGGCCATGGGCCTTGTCGCATGGGAAGGCATCATCATCCTGATCCTGGTTCTCACCGGCTTCCGTGAGGCAGTGTTTAAGGCTGTTCCTCATCAGCTGAAGACCGCTCTGACCGTTGGTCTAGGCCTCTTCATCGCTCTTATCGGTCTGGTTGACGCCGGTATCGTCCGTGCAGGCTCCACCCCGGTTCAGCTGGGCATCAACGGCTCCCTGCAGGGCTGGCCGACCCTGGTCTTCGTCTTCGGTCTGTTCCTGACCTTCGTCCTCTACATCCGTAAGGTCAAGGGCGCCGTCTTCATCTCGATCGTCTCTTCGACGATTCTGGCCGTCATCGTCGAAGCCGTTCTTCACCTTGGTATGAAATCGGATGAGAACGCTACCGGTTGGGGCCAGACCGTTCCGACTCTCGACGGTTCACCTGTTGCTGTCCCCGTGTTCAACACGCTCGGCAAGGTCGACATGTTCGGCGCATTCGGCAAGGTAGGCATTGTTTCCGTCGCCTTGCTGATCTTCTCGCTCATGCTGGCTGACTTCTTCGACACGATGGGCACGATGGTCGCCGTCGGTGCCGAAGGTAACCTGCTCGACAAAGAGGGCAACCCACCGAAGACCCGCGAAATCCTGGTGATCGACTCCCTTGCCGCCGCCGCTGGTGGTTTCGGTGGCGTTTCCTCGAACACCTCCTACATTGAGTCTGCAGCGGGTGTCGCTGAAGGCGCACGCACAGGTCTTGCATCTGTTGTCACCGGTATCCTCTTCCTCCTCTCGACCTTCCTTGCGCCGCTCATGGAGCTCGTCCCCACCGAAGCCGCTTCGACCGCTCTGGTCTTCGTTGGCTTCCTGATGATGACCCAGGTTGCCGAGATCGATTGGCAGGCCCCGGAAATCGCTCTTCCGTCGTTCATGACCATCGCCTTCATGCCCTTCGGTTACTCCGTTTCCGTCGGTATCGGCGTTGGCTTCATTACTCACACCGTCATCCAGGTTGTTCTTGGCCGTGCGAAGAAGGTTCACCCGCTCATGTGGCTGGCTTCGATCCTCTTCGTCGTCTACTTCCTGCTTGGGCCGATCCAAGCTCTGCTGGGAGTCTGATCTCCTCGCAACAGATTGTGTGATGTGCAGAGGCGTGATGCTCTGCTTGACTGATCTGATCGCCAATCGTCCAAATGGAAAGCCCCACGGTGCATTGCCGTGGGGCTTTCCGTATGCTTGAAACAGTTATTTCTTAGGTTTCCGAAAAATTAGGGAGGCGCATCCGCGCGTGTCACGTACTTTCCATTCGTTGCGTTACTTCAACTTCCGATTGTGGTTCTTCGGAAACATTATTGCCTCGACGGGCATGTGGATGCAGAGGGTTGCGCAAGACTGGCTGGTTCTGACCGTTCTGACTCAGAACTCTGGCACGCAAGTGGGTGTTGTCACCGCTTTGCAGTTCCTGCCGATTCTGGTGTTGTCCCCGTGGGCCGGTTTGCTTGCTGATCGTCTGAATCGTCGCGCTCTGCTACAGGCGATGCAGTTGGCGCACGCGCTCCTAGGCTTGATTTTGGGCGTGCTGATTCTGACGAATACAGCTCAGCTTTGGCATGTGTATGTGTTGGCGTTGTTGGGTGGCGTTGCTGGCGCGATTGATTCACCTGCGCGCCAGGCATTCGTGTCTGAACTGGTTCCACCAGTGTCTTTGTCGAACGCTGTCGGTTTGAACTCGACGGCCTTTAATGCTGCGCGTCTGATTGGCCCGGCTGTTTCCGGTTTGTTGATTGATGCGATCGGTACTGGCTGGGTGATGATCGTGACCGCTGTTGCGTTCTTTGCTCCGGTTTTGACGCTTGCGTTGATGCGTTCTGCGGATTTGGTTCCCCGCAAGGTTGTGAAGCGTTCGCCTGGCCAGATTCGCGAGGGCGTTTCCTATGTGAAGAGTCGTCCCGACATTGTGCTGATCTTGGTGATCGTAGCGGTCGTGTCAGGTTTGGGCATGAACTTCCAGCTCACCAGTGCCCTGATGGCGACCGAGGTCTACGGCAAGGCTGCGGGCGAGTACGGCATCCTGGGTTCGTTTATGGCAGTGGGAGCTCTGGGCGGTTCACTTCTTGCTGCGCGTCGCGCTCAGCCGCGACTGCGTCTGATCGTGTCGGGTGCGGCGATTTATGGTCTGCTTGAAATTGTGTTGGCTTTGGCTCCGACGTATGAGTCGTTTGCTGTTCTTGCAATCCCGACGGGGCTTGCGATGCTGACCATGGTGACGGCAGCGAATGCGACTATTCAGATCACCACGGATGAGACTGTTCGCGGTCGCGTGATGGCTCTCTATTCGATGATTTTCTTGGGCGCGACGCCGATCGGGTCGCCCTTCATCGGTTGGGTGGGCGAGCAGTTTGGTGCGCGCTGGTCGATTCTTGTCGGCGGTGGAGCTTCCCTAGCGGTCGGAGTTATCGCGGGCGTGTGGGGTCTGATTCATTGGAATTACCGCGTCAAGTTCCACGTTTCGGCGCATCCGATCAAGGTCGAGGGCCCCGCGGAGCGCGCATACGTGGCTGCTCTGGTCGCTGAAGCTGAACGGAACGCGACCGGAAAGTAGCGTGGTAAGCGCCTGCGCGTTGAGCGTCGTGCAGCTTGCGCCTAGTAGGACCTCATCATGTTCCCGGTTGCGTCCACGTTCGCCTGGGTGGATTACCGCGATCGACGAGGTCTGGGCTGGCCTGTGGAGTCACAGGGCTCGTTCGAGCGCCCAATCGATCGACTCCAGAAGCGCTTCGACGTCCGAAGTCGGAGTCGAGGGCCATGTCGCGATGCGGAGCTGGTTGCGACCAACCCCGCGGTAGGCATCAATGTCGACGATGCCCGATGCTCTCAGACCGTCAGACAGGACCCTCACATCGACCACGTCGTCGAATTCAACGGTGACGACAACGGGGGAGCGCCAGTCCTTATTCTCAACGAAGGGGTGAGCGACTGACGAGGCGTCGGCCCAGGCGTAAATCAGGTCGGAAGCGGCGCGAGAGCGCGCTTCCATCGCTTCTAAGCCGCCACCGGCATTCATCCACTGGATTTGTTGATCCATCATGATCAGCGTCGCCACGGCCGGCGTATTCAGCGTCTGATCCTTACGCGAGTTTGAAATCGCCATCGAAAGGTCGAAGAAGGTCGGCATCCAACGGTCGGTCGCCCCATGCAATTCTTGTGCGCGCTCGACGGCTGCGGGGGAGAGGATCGCCACCCACAGGCCACCGTCAGAGGCGAAAGCCTTTTGGGGAGAGAAGTAATAGGCGTCGGTGTTGGCAATATCAACGTGCGCAGCGCCGGCGATCGAGGTCGCATCCACCAGAGTCAATGCGTCTTCACCACCGATACGGTTCACCCGGCTGATTGTGCCTGTCGAGGTCTCATGGTGCGGATAGCCAAAAGCATCGGGTTCTTCCCCAGCGGTTCCGGCCTCGTTCCCCGTGAGCGTGACAACGGTGCCCAGCTGACCTTCAACGCGAAGCGCGTCGGCGAGATGCGGGGCCTTGTCTACCTCTTTGGCGAACTTCGCGCCGAACTCCCCGAAGGTTGCGAATGCGGCCTGCTTGCGAATGAGCGAGGCTGCTGCCACGTCCCAAAACGCTGATGCGCCACCGTTACCAAGGGCGACTTCATAGCCATCGGGAAGATTGAACAAGGTCGTCAATCCCTCGCGGATTGAATGGACAACATTCTTCACCGGGGACTTGCGGTGCGAGGTCCCCATCAACCTAGGCGTCTTCAACGCATCAATCTGCGCCGGGCGTACGCGCGACGGGCCGGAACCAAAGCGGCCGTCAGCAGGAAGGATAGAAGCAGGAATCGGGGGGAATGTCTCCATAGGCTCAAACTTAGTCGCACTAGATGCGCTCGCGGAACATATTCCATGACACGCATGGTGCTAAATACCTTGGGTGCTCACCGCGTATGTCTGTCCACCGTTTGGCGCGATATCAGCGGAAATGACATTCGTTAGGTAAAAATACTCGATAACTCATATTCTCTTAAGTACCTGAAAACCTTTGAACGATGCACAAATCGTGTAGGGATTCATCGTAGGAAAGGAACCGCCGTGGGTGACCTCATCGACACCACAGAGATGTACCTCAAGACCATTTTTGAAATGGAAGAGGACGGGGTGACGCCCCTGCGTGCACGCATCGTTGAACGACTTGATCACTCAGGTCCGACCGTTTCACAGACCGTTGCTCGCATGGAACGCGACGGACTTCTGCACGTTCTAGGTGATCGTCGATTGGAGCTGACTGAAGAAGGCCGTAAGCAGGCTGTAGAGGTCGTTCGTAAGCATCGCTTGGCTGAACGACTCCTGATCGACGTCATTGGTTTGGATTGGGCGTGTGCCCACGATGAAGCATGCCGTTGGGAACACGTCATGTCCGACAAGGTTGAAGGTCGTCTGCTTGAGCTCTTGAAGGATCCGACAACGGATCCCTACGGTAACCCGATTCCCGGAATGGGCGTCGAGGTCGGCGGGCAGTCTGCGGAACTTGCGGTGCGTGCCCACGACGACCAAATTGTGAGACTCGTTCGTATCGGTGAACCTATCCAGGCTGAACATGACATCATCGCTGATTTTGCCGCGGCAAAGATTGGTCCTGGAGTCAGCATTATCCTGCGCGGGGAAGGCGATTATGTGCGGATTGTGCGCGCCGATCAGGATGCCTCCGGCATTGATTCCAGCTTCCGAATTCCTCTGGCGCTGGCACCACATCTAGTGGTCGAAATGTGATTTGACCCCACTTCGTTACCTTTGCGTGACATTTGGGGGCCAAAGGTATAAAGTTCATAACGGTCGATAGGCCAGCCGTCCTTCATTTACCGAAGTTGGATCGTGAAGGGTCCGGTTCATTTGATCCAACTCGGGGGAACCAATTCGGCCCTTGTGGCCTTGGGGTGAAGCTTGGGAAACCAAGCCGGGCTCTCCTGCTCGAATCCGACAGCTGACCTCGAAGGTGTAAAAGGAGAACATTCTTGACGAACCTCAAACCTGCGCCACGTCACCGCAAGGCACGTCGCCCAATGGCGCCGATCGTGGAACTGACCGACACGATCACGTCACTCAGCCCGATCCGTCCGGCGGCAATTGCGTCCGTGACCGGTCTTGCTCTGACTGCAGTTGTTGGTGGCGCCGCAAACGCTGTCACCGTTTCTGCTCCTAGTGGCGATCAAGAAGCTACTCCCACCACGACCACTGCTCCTCAAGCAACTGGTATCACCGTTTCCGTTGCGGATATTGAATGGAAATCAGAAGCTCCGATCGCGACTGCAGAAGCTCCTGCTGCCGCTACTCCGGTCGCTGAAGAAACTGTCGCCGCGGATCGTTCCGAGGCTCGTGAAGACCTCAGTGTTTCGACCGCTGCAACCGCTGCTGCGTACAACGCTGCCGGATCTTCTATTGCGGCCGCTGCTCTTGCTCTGACCGGCATCCCCTACGTCTACGGTGGCGCTTCCTACAGTGGTCTTGACTGCTCGGGTCTGACCATGCTGGCATACGCCGCTGCGGGCATCAGCCTTCCGCACTCCTCCGGCGCGCAGGCTGCCGGTGGTATCCAGGTTTCGGCCGGCGAAGCTCAGCCTGGCGACCTGGTTGCTTATTCGGGTCATGTTGCCATCTACATTGGTAATGGCCAGATGGTGGAAGCCACCGTCCCGGGTTCTCTCTCTAAGGTTTCGCCCGTTCGTGCAGGTGGCATGTTCGTCCGTTACTGAGTTCAACGTTCGTTAAGAGCGCATACTTCAACTAGAGCGAAAGAACTTCGGTTCTTTCGCTCTAGTTTTTTGTCTAAAACCGTCTTGAACAGGTAAAAGTTCTATTATCGGTTTCGGAAAATTGCGATGTGGTGCACAATGGTAAGTGATGTAAGTCACGAGGAGGCATCATGGCATCCACCGAAGTCATCCTGGTCGGCGTTGATGGTTCAACGGAGTCCATCGCGGCCGTCAAATGGGCCACTGACCGCGCACTACGCACGGGCGGGCGTGTCCACGTTCTCTGCACCTACGCATTGGCATCCTATTCGGCGGCGGCGCTGGATGGTGGCTACGCGGTCCTCGACGATGAGGCCCTGAAACGTGGCGCCCAGCAGGTCGTTGAAGAAGCGGTCGCAACAGCGAAAGAGCGTGGCCTAGGAAAGGTCACTTCATCTATTGAGCCGGGCGACCCGGCGGGCGTTCTGGTTGAAATGTCACGCGAAGTCGATTTAGTTGTTGTCGGCTCGCGTGGAGGCGGTTCTTTCGCTGATCGTCTTCTTGGCACGGTCTCGTCCGCGCTGCCGGCACACGCGAAGTGCCCGGTTGTCATCGTTCCTCGCCATACGTCCGGCAAGTGCTTCATGCCGATCGAACGTGTCGTTGTCGGTGTGGATGGTACCGAGGTTCCCTCGTCGGCTCTGCGTCGCGCGATTGATGAAGCATCCACATGGGGAGCTCGACTGACCGCTGTTTCGGCTGTTCCGATTGCTTCGGGCACGTCCATGATGACGTGGGCGCCGACTGGTTTGGATCACTCCAACCTGTTGAAAGATGTCCGCACCGCAATGGGTGCCGCCATTGAGCAGGCGCTCGACGGTCGCGACATGGAGGTTGCGCGCCATGCGCTGGACGGGTCGCCTGCCTCGCTGTTGATTGAGTTTTCGACAGCGGTTGATCTGGTCGTTGTCGGTACACGAGGTCGCGGCGGCTTGGCAGGCGTCTTGCTCGGCTCGACCGCGCAGACGGTACTCAGTCACTCAACATGCCCCGTGATGATTGTTCCGTCTGATCACCTGGGCAAGGCGCAGTCAGCGAAGGCTCCGACGTGGGAGCGTCGCTGACGCTTGACTCAGCCGATGGCTCGCGCGAAGAGCGAGTTGTTTTGATGGATGGTGCCTGGGCGGGGAACCCGCCCAGGCACCATTGTGTTGCCACAAGGCTTTCCGTTCTAGATGCCCCAGAGAGGCTCGTAAAGGCCGTGAGAAACTCATGATCCGCCCCGAAATATGCTGAGAGATCGGGTGGGGTGAGCGGCCTCGTACCCCAAAGAGCGCACCAATGTGCGAAAAATGCCCCCGGTTTTCTGACGTGTGGCCGAGGGAGTGTCACTAATACTTAATAATGGTCTAGTCTAATTCGGTGCGAACTGCCGATCCTGCGGTTCGCCCTGATCTACACAGACAAGGAACGTCTATGAGCACGCCAGAAATGGCAGCGGACTCAACCCGCTCTGTTTCCCAGTCCGGCATCGAAACCGCCGGCATTGAAATCATCAGCGACGAAGAACGTACCGCTAAGCCCCATAACCTGTTCCTGCCCTGGTTCGCATCGAACATCTCCGTGTTCGGCATGAGCTACGGCGCATGGGTTCTCGGCTTCGGAATCTCCTTCGCACAGGCAGTCATCGTCACCATCATTGGTGTCGTTGTCTCCTTCATCATCTGTGGTGTCATCGCCCTTGGTGGTAAGCGTGGCTCTGTGCCGACCATGGTCATGTCCCGCTCCGCCTTCGGCGTGAACGGCGCGAAGATCCCCGGTATTTTCTCGTGGCTGACCTCTATCGGCTGGGAAACCTCCCTCGCCATCACCGCCGTCCTAGCGACCTCCACCGTGTTCGTCCGCCTCGGCTGGTCGAGCGAAGACGGCAACGCCGTCAAGATCGTTGCCGCCGTTGTTGTCGCAGCGCTCATCGTTCTCGGCGCAGTTGCCGGCTACCACATCATCATGAAGATGCAGGCAGTCCTCACCTGGCTGACCGGTATCACCACAATCATCTACATCATCCTGGTCGTCCCGCACATCGACTGGTCCGCACTCGGCGCAATCGAATCCGGTTCGCTGGCTGCAACGATCGGTGCCGCCACCATGGTCATGACCGGCATGGGTCTTGGCTGGGTCAACATTGCTGCTGACTGGGCGCGCTACCAGAGCCGTGACGCCGATGGTAAGTCCATCGTCTTTTGGAACACCTTCGGTGGCTCGCTCGGGCCGGTCGTCCTGATTACCTTCGGCCTCATGCTCGCCGGTTCTGACGCTGACCTGTCCGATGCCATCGGTGGCGACCCGGTTGGAGCACTGGCTAACCTGCTGCCGACCTGGTTCCTCATTCCGTTCCTGCTGACCGCAATCCTGTCCCTGCTGTCGGGCGCAATCAACGGTATTTACTCCTCCGGTCTGACCCTGCTGACGCTGGGCATCACGGTGCCTCGTCCGCTGGCTTCGCTGATCGACGGCATCATCCTGACCGCCGGCACGATCTTCGTCGTGTTCTTCTCCCCGGACTTCATCGGCCCGTTCCAGTCCTTCCTCATCACCCTGGGTGTTCCGCTCGCCGCATGGGCAGGCATCATGATGGCCGACATTACCCTGCGTAAGGCCGACTACGACGAGAAGGCCCTGTTCGACGCTTCGGGCATCTACGGTTCGATCAACTGGGTTTCCATCGTCATCATGGCCGTCTCTTGCGTGATCGGCTGGGGCTTCGTGATCAACTCGTTCGCTGAGGCTGCCGCATGGAACAACTGGCAGGGCTACCTGCTGTGGATGCTCGGTGGTAAGGAAGGCCCGTGGGCATACGGCAACATCGGTGTCATCCTTGCTCTGATTATCGGCTACGTTGTTTACCTGCTGGCTTCCATGAAGAAGATCGCTACTCAGGAAAACCGCAGTGCCTGATTCATCGGTGACCGTTGTGGATGCTGCGCGTAGTGAAGCGTTGGACTACTGCTTCCAGCGTGATCCGCTGGCAGCGGACGAGGTGCGCAAGGGCGCTCAGCTGATCGCAACGCGTACCGGCGTTGAACGCTACGACGCGCTTGTCGTTCTCGGCTCCGGTCTGCGTGATGCGTTGGACGAAATCGGGCAGATCGAGGCTCGCCTGCCCCTGGCAGACCTTCCCGGCGTTCCGGTTCCGGCGGTTGAAGGCCACGGCGCTGAATTGCTGAGCCTGCGCGTGAACGTGCACTCCGGTCGTGAGAAGCACCTTTTGGTTGCTACCGGTCGCGTCCACCTGTACGAGGGCTATACGCCTACGCAGATCTGTCAGCTGGTTCGCGTTTGCGCGATGACCGGCATCAAGGCCGCGATTCTGACGAACGCTGGCGGATGTCTGCGTAACTGGACACTGGGCGACGTGATGACGATTGAAGACCACTTCAATTTCTCTGGTGTTTCCCCGTTCGAGGGCCCGGTGTTTACCGACATCTGGCAGGTCTGGTCGCCACGCATTACGCGCATCCTGGCTCCGATTACCGACCGCGTGGGCACGTACAGCCTGCTGCGTGGCCCGGAGTTCCAGACGGCAGCTGAATCGCGGATGCTCGCGAACAATGGCGTGGACAACGTTGGTATGAGCACGATCCTTGAAGCGATCTCGCTCCATCAGCTGGGCGTCGAGGTTGGCGGCCTGTCCGTCGTCTCCGACCTCAGCTTTGATGACACACCAACTGAACACGAGGATGTTCTGCGCGCCATGAGCGTCGCATCTCCGAAGGTTGCTAACGCGATTACCGCGTGCTTGGCTGCCCTCTGATTCGCAGCACTCGTTTTCTGGTGGGGTGAGGCTTCGGCCTTGCCCCACCAGTGCGTTTCGGCGGGGTTTGTGCGGTGTTGTTCTGCGCTGGTGATGGGGTAGTGGTGTGGCGGTGTGCGCGGCCTCGTGGATGAGGGGCGGGCGCGTGCACTGCATGCTGACGGATGATTGATGAGGCCAGACGCACAACTGGCGCCCGGTGCTGTGCGCTCGCGCGTGGAGTGAAAGCTGGCGAGGCTGGTAGAGTTGGATGCGCTCAGACCGTCGGCGCGTTCGCGCGCAGGATGTGGCTGGCTAAGCCCTCGTAGCTCAGGGGATAGAGCACCGCTCTCCTAAAGCGGGTGTCGGACGTTCGAATCGTCTCGGGGGCACAAGAAACGTTGGAATATCAACGAAAAGTGATCGGGGTTCCGAGCCAAAAAGCCGCTCAGAACCCCGATCTACGTTCCTATCTACTCTCTTTGCCTTCGCTAGAACTCGTAGGCGTGCGCGCGTAGGTGCGGGTTGCGGTCTCGATGGTCTCGCGGAGCCGTGCTCGTTGCCGAACGAGTCCGGGGCTATAGGACAAATGTGTTGCTCTGGCTTGGGTTTTTCGTTGTGGTAGCGGGGCTAAGCGTCCTGGGTTTTGTTCCGCTTCTTAAATGGGTGCCAGTTCTCTGGCACGGACTGCGCCTGGTGCGACGGTTTGGGCTCGGAACGCGTGGTTTTGTCGCGTGAGGTGTAGGTGGTGCTGTGGTAAGGCGAGTTTTCTGTTCCCGGCTGCACCTGACGCGACACTTTTGCCCTGAAATGTGTGGTTGTGTCGCGTGAGGTGTAGTTGGTGCTGTGGTTGGGTGGGTTTTCTGGCACGGACTGCACCTGGTGCGACGGTTTGGGCTTGGAACGCGTGGTTGTGTCGCGTTGGGTGTAGGTGGTGACGCGCGACGAGGTTCGGGTTAGGGGTGGGGGTGAGGTCTGACGCGTTCACTTCGGACGTTTCAAGCGATACAGAGACACCTCTTCCGTGAACGAGGTGCTGAGTGTACGCTTGGACTATGGAAGAGCTCGAGCCCCTCGGGACGACCGCCCCGTCGCCTGAACAGCAGATACCGACTCGCTTTGATCGGCACGCGCCCGCACCTTTCACTCCGAAAGCAGTCGTGGCGCTGATTGTCAGTGGCGTGGGAGTTCCCGTGCTCTTCTATGGGGGTATCGCGTTGTGGAGCTTCCTGATCTGGCAGGTGCAGTGATGCGTCGCGCCGAATGGATTCTGTTGCTCGTCGTATTCGTCGTGCAGGTGGGATATCAATTCCTGCTGTTCAACGTTGATGCCATGCGCACGATGATTGACGATGAAAAAGGGCTGTCGGGAATGTTTATTGTCCTGCCGGTTGTTGCCTACGTGTGCGCGATGGTGTCCGCGTATCGCTGGGGTTTTCGATTCTGGCGCCCGGTGCTACTTGCCGTCGTGACGACTATTGCGTTCGTTGTCTCAGTTCCCGAGGCGTTTGGCCTGACCTCGCCCAGAGATTGGGGCGCCCTTGCGGTGTCCACGCTGATTTACTTCGTGCCCGCCATTGTTGGTGAGGGCATCGGTACTCTTATTCGCCGGTGGCGATCTGCGCTTGGTTGAGTTGACTTACCCGCGCAGTGATTGTGGGGAAGGTGAAGACGAGCATTCCCACGAACGCCAGTGTTGCTGGGATCGGGGAAAAGTGGGACAGTCGCCGTGGGCGCTGGTCTCAGAAACAACGTAGAGGTGAGCAACGTTGTTGAATAGGCCCTCGGCGGGTAGCGAGGATACTTTGGCGGTAGACGTGACAACTATCGAAGCATTCGGTGGAGTCTTGAGGTATTCGAGACCTGCTTGGTTGAAGCCGACGGAGACTTTCTGACCTTCAGTCGCGGTGTACTACTTGGAATCAACTGCGGAGTCATTCAGCGTCACCGAGTCAACCTTGCCCTCGGGGTAATCGGACTGTAGCGGATCCTCGGGGACGACGAACTTCAAGTTTGCGTCAGAAGCGATTGGCGCAACCTTAGCGGTGACAGGTAGGTTAACCCGAGTGGCACGATTGTGAAAATAAAAAGAAATGTCTAAAGGAGCGATATTAACGGTATTTGACATCTCAACGAGTTTCCTCAGCAAGCATCAGCCCGGTACGATTGCAAGCGGAATGAAAGGCAGTGACGCATGACCCGAATGAAATGGCTGATTGCAGCGATCATTGGAGTATTAGTTGTTGTCGGTGCCGCCGGCACGGCGTACGCCAGCTACTACTCTGATAAAGCTCTTCCGACCGCATCCGTTGGCGGACACAATGTCAACGCGATGAATCGTGCCGAGCTCGTCGCATGGATCAACGATCATGCCTCCCAGGTTTCAATTGACATAGATGTTGACGGTACCCTGTCAAAGGCATCGCTTGCAGATCTGGGCGTCACCGTTGATGCGCAAGCGTCAGCGGATCAGGTTCTGGCTTCTTCGGATTCCGTCTGGGAACGCTTCATTGGACTGTTCAAGCGTAGCGACAACGCGCTTGTTTCCTCTACTGATAAGGAAACTTTCAACACCTATGTGGCTTCCCTGGTGAAGTCCGTCGGTGAGCCCCCCAAGTCGGCGACCGTTTCAGTCGATGATCAGGGTGCGTTCGTTGTGACCCCCGGGGTACCTGGTATCGCGATCGATGCCCAGCCAGTGAATGATGCTGTGGCCACTGCGTTGCAGACTTTGTCCTCGCAGGCAATCTCCGTTTCGCCGTCCGTGCAGAACCCGATTGTGTCTGACGAGCAAGCTCAGAAGGTTGCCGACGCGGCCACCGCTCTTGTTGCTCACTCGGTGACGATCAGTGACGGTATTGATGACTACACTGCCGAAGTCGTCGACCGCGCGGCGTGGGTTGCTCTGCCCGACGCTGATGACGCAGAAGGGACCCCTTCCATCGATCCTGAAGCCGTTCAGGCATGGGTGGATAAGACTGCTGAAGCAACGAACGTTGCCCCAACACCGGCAATCAACAACGTTGATGACGCCGGTAATGTCCTGGCCGAATCGAAGCCCGGCAAGGAAGGTGAAGCCGTCAACAACTCCGCTCAGGTGGGCGCCGATGTGGTTGCTGCCTTGAATGCTGGAACCGACTACTCGGGTAGCTTCGACTATGACAAGGTTCAGCCGACCACTGAAACGCGCCCCGTTATGGCGGGCTACGAAGCCTACCCATACGCCATGCATGAGGGTGAAAAGTGGATCGATATTAACCTGACCACGAACCGCCTGACCGTCTACGAAGGCCAGACCGTTGTCCACGGCCCCGTTGCGATTAACCACGGCGCCCCCGGCCATGAGACCGTCACCGGCACCTACCACATCTACCTGAAGTACGAGAAGCAGGACATGGGTTGTACCCCCGACTGGCCCTACTGCGCGAAGGATGTGCCGTGGGTTTCCTACTTCACCGGTTCCTACGCGATCCACGGTGCTCCGTGGGTTCGCCAGTTTGGACTAGGTTCCGTCGGTGGTTCGCACGGTTGTGTGAACCTGCCCGTCGCTGAAGCACAGTACGTCTTCAATTGGGCTGATTCCGGTACTGCCGTCGTCACCCACTACTGACAACAATTGGAGTCGCGTTGCCGTGTAGGGGAATCTGCTCCTACACGGCAACGCTTCCGTTGAAAACCGAGGCCACTCCACTACCGTGGAATCGTGGCCTCTAATTTTTTCTCACGTCATTCACGAACGCCCTCGTCGCACCAACAGGCTCCTGTTGCTCCGGCAGAGGAGTCAGTCCAGCCGAACACGCAACAGCGTCTTCGCGATCAACTGACGGTGTGGCAAGACGACCTGCTTCGCCGGACTCGCATTGATGGTGCGGATGCTCCTCGTCTGACTATCGGCGCTCCGCACCCAGGGGGGCTTGCGAAGCTCTATGCCGACCAGCCGACGCGTCTGTCCCTGCTCATCCGTGAGCCTTCCGCCTTGAAACGAGGCTTGGACCATGCGCGCGCAATCATGGCCCGTTCAAGTGAGCTCACTGCACGCCACGGTGTGGGAACTGTTCACCTGTCTATCGGCTACGCCCGATGGATGAGTGATGGCGAATGGGTCAGCTCTGCTGTCCTGCTTCGCCCGGTTCTTCTTGAAGACCAACCTGATGACGTGACGATTCGTCTGGCTTTAGGCTACAAGCTGGACAACACGATCACGTCAGCTCTGTTGAAGAGCGGAGTCGCAGTCGATGCTGAGGCGTTGATTGATGAAGCGACATCTATCCACGGGTTCTCTTCGTCCAAGGCATTGGCGAAGGTCCGCGAGTTGGGTCGTCATCTTGACCAGTTTGAGCTTCGTGACGAACTCATCATCGGCCTGTTCGAGCATCCGGCTTCTCAGTTGCACCGCGAGTACGACAATCCTGAGCATATTTTGAGCTCGGATATTGTGCGTGCTCTGGCTGGCGATCAGGAAGCTCGCCAGAACACTCATCGCGTACTGCCGGATTCTGTTCCAACTGATCGTGATCCGTGGAAAGAACGTGGCGCAGGCGATTTGACGCCTCAGCAGCAGGATGTTGTTGAAGCTGTTGCTTCGGGTCGTTCTTTCGTTGTGGATGTGCCTCACGGTTCGGATGACACTGCGTTGGTGGGCGCGATTCTTGCTGATAGTGCGGCCTATGGCAGGCGCGTGATCCACTTGGGTGGTTCGCCATCGCGTACAACGATGGCTGAAGAGCGTCTGCGTTTCTTGGGGTTGAGTGAAGCGGGGATCCGTCTGGATGGCACTACCGCGGACGGGACTGAAATCCGTGCGCGCATTCATCAGGTGATGACCGATACGTCCCCGGTTGCGGATATGGATGAAGTGGACGAGATACGTACCAAGTTGCGCGATGTACGTTCGCGTTTGTCGTCGTACACGACGTACTTACATCGTCCGTTCCGCGCATTTGGAGCAAGTGCGTACGAGGCTCTTCAGGTGCTGACAGACCTGACAAGCGCACACCCGAGCCCCTCTACCCGCGTTCGTTTCCGCGAGGATGTTCTGTTAGATATTGCTCAGGATCAGGGCGCGAAGGCGAGGGAGCTTCTGCACGAGGCCTCGAACTTGGGTCTTTTTGCACGCGCAACGGCGCATACCGCTTGGAAGGGCGTTGTTATTTCGTCCGACGAGCAGGTTCCTGACGTTTTGTCGCGCGTTCATCGTTTGGCAACGGAAAGCTTGCCTGAACTTCGCGTGCGTATCAGCACGATTGCGGGTGAAGCGGATATTCGAACTGCGACGACTCTGTCCCAGTGGCTCGCTCAACTGCATATGTTTGAGGGTGTTCGCGACGTTCTTGATATTTTCACTCCGCAGATCTTTGAGAACTCGGCTGCTGACATGGTGATTGCGACTGCGTCGAAGCAGTGGCGTGCCGCCCACGGCATCACGATGAAGCGTTCAGAACGGACGCGTCTGCTGAAACGAGCCCAGGACTTTGTTCGTCCGGGAACGCATGTTTCGGACCTGCACGCTGAACTCCTCAAGGTGCAGGAACGTCGCGATGTGTGGCGCGACCACACCGGTGGCGATGGTTGGCCGACTTTGCCGAACCGTATGAATGAAGCGATCGAATTGACCGCAAACATTCAGGAGGATCTGAAGGCTCTGCGCCCGATGTTCTCGACGGGTCATAAGAACTTCGAAGAGATGACGATCGTTGATCTGGCGGCCTTGTTCGAGTCCTTGGATACTGATCCCGAAGGTGCACGTGAACTGCCGCGTCGCGTCACGGTGCTGAAGAAGCTCAAGGGTGCAGGTTTGGCGTCGCTGGCTGAAGACCTGCGTGATCGTCACGTTGATGACGAGATGGTTGATTCAGAACTGGATCTGGCGTGGTGGGCATCAATTCTTGGCCTGATGCTGGCAAGCGATCCGCAACTGGGTGGTTTCGACCCCGCTCATCTTGAGGCCACGCTTGAGTCCGGTCGTGCCCTGGATCTTGCACAGGTGAATACGTTGGCTCCGCAGGTTTTGGGTCAGCTTCGCAGGTTGCGCTTGCAGGCGATGGCGACACGTCCGGATCAGCAGGAACAACTGGAAGCTCTATTGGCTTCGGGCACGCCCGTTGGTGCGCTTGATTTCTACAACGCTCTTCCCCTGGTTCGTCACCTGGTGCCGGTGGTGTTCACGGTTCCTACGTTGATTCCCGCGATCGTCAAGACCGGACATCATGTTGATCTGCTGATCTTGGACGATATTGATGATCTGCCACTGGTTGAACTGATCCCGATTATTGCTCGTGCTCGCCAAGTTGTTGTACTGGCAGACTTGTCTGGCGCTCACAAAGATGGGGCGGCTCGTATGCTGGCCAGTGTTCTACCGACGACGCGAATGGACGTCACACCGACGCGTTTGAATGACCAGGTTGCGTTGCTTCTTGCTCGCCATGGCATCGACCATACGGGTGTCCCGGTCCCGTGGACGGCTGCGGCCGCTCCGATTACGGCGCTCTGGTGCGAAAGCTCCGGTATGCCCGCTCCGGGTTCTCATGCAGTGGAATCAACCACCGCGGAAGTCGATGCTGTCGTTGAACAGGTCATCGAACACGCCGTGTCTCAGCCGGAACGTTCGCTGGGCGTGATCGCCCTGTCGACTACGCACGCGAATCGCATTCAGCGCGCGATCGAGAAAGTCCGCGCCTCGGAACCCGGACTGGCATCCTTCTTCGACGAAGCAACCGCTCAGCCGTTCGCTGTCGTGGATCCTGCTGGCGCTCGCGGTTTTAGTCGCGATCGGATCATCATTTCCGTTGGTTTCGCAAAGACCCCGCACGGGCGTGTGATCCACGATTTCGGTGTCTTCTCCAGTCAGAACGGTCTGTCGGCAATGTCGGATGTTTTGCGTGCGGTGCGTGGCGATCTGACGTTGATTTCTTCGATTCACTCCGGCGATATCGATCCGTCGCGTCTTTCCGCTGAAGGCGCCCAGATGCTCTACAACCTGATTGAGATTGGCGAAGGTCAATCAGGTGTGGGGAACGGAGGCTGGCCGGTTCTGGAAGCTGAACCGGATCGTCTGCTGATTGACTTGGCAGAACGCCTGTATTCGATGGGGCTTGAGGTTGTCCCGAACGTGGGTATCCCGGGTGGAATGCGTATTCCGCTTGCGATCGGCCACCCGGAAGTTCCCGGTCGACTGCTTGTCGCGGTTTTGACCGATGATGAAGCGTATGTGGCAGAGCCGTCCTTGCGTGTCCGTGACCGTATGTGGCCAGCGATGCTTGAAGCCCAGGGCTGGAAGGTCCATACGGCGTTGTCGATGGCCGTTTTCATTGACCCGGCAAAGGAAGCAAACACGATTGTTCAGCTTGTTTTGGATGCGGTGGATGAAATTAACGGTGTGCCTGACCAACAGGTTGTCGAGGTCCCGATGGTTGTGGACGTGGATACCTCTGGCCCGGATACGTTGGTTGGTTTGAACGCTCCTGAAGTTGCATCGAGCGATGCGGGTCCTGCTTTGGCCCCTGCTCCGGTCTTGGCTCCCAGTGAGCAGGTGGTTCTTGAGCCTGAGGTGCATATTGTCCTGGAAGAACCGGCTGAATCCGGTGACGTTGGGGCGCAGGCGGATGACGTAGTCACGGAGCCTGCGAAGTCGGATCATCAGATGGATGCCCGCGAGCGCGCTGACGAGGTGATTACGGGCATGCTCGAGATCATCGTTGCGAATCAGCCTGAGACTGCGCGTGGTCCGCGTCCGGCGATTGCCCCTGGCCTACCTCTGGCGGCCTACTCCGATGATCAGCTTGATGAGATGGCGATGTGGATCCGCTCTGACGGCGTCGATCGCTCGTTCAATGAGTTGATTGACGAGTTGCGTGACGCTTTGGGGATTACTCGTCGCGGTTTCCAGTCTGATGCGGTGTTGGGCAACGTCGTGCGCAGGACTCGTCCGGCTGACCCTGACGAACAGTGATTCACGGTGTCTGAAAACCTGAGTGTCTCGACTGATTCGCCCGCGTCCACTCCCTCTGATCCGCGAGTGTCTGGCGAGCAGAGAGCGTCTGTTGAGCGTACGAAGAAGCGTCGTCGCGTGGCGACTTTCGTGTCTGAAGTGGATCGTAAGTTGATTGCTCACGGGGTCGCGCCATCGTGGGAGGATCGCGTTCGCCCCGATGATCGCAGGGCAGGTTCGTTCGCGGATTCACCGGATCGTGGGGATGGGGCGAATGACCGTCGTCTGTTGGACAACGTTCCGCCTCACGCCCAAGCGCGCGCCTAGGTGCTCTCCGTTTTCTCCTATTGAAAAGGTTTCTCCCGCCACTTCATCGACTGCCCTGTAAACAAGGGTGGACAGGGAGCTTATATCCGTACGTACCAAAGTGGCTCCGTCCCTACAGGGACGGAGCCACGTGAGTGTTTTTAAGGAACTGAGTTTCAGTTCTTGTTAGCCAACAGGTCGCGGATCTCGGTGAGGAGCTGTTCTTCGGTGGAGGGAACTGCCGGTGTTTCTTCTACAGCTTCTTCCTTCTTAGCGGTTGTGGCCTTGATCTTGTTCATCGGAACGACGATCGCGAAGTAAACAGCAGCTGCGACGAGGAGGAAGTTCACAACAGCGGTGATGATGGTGCCCGGCTGAATCGGGTCAGAGCCGTTGATCGTGAACTGGAGGACGGAGTCGAAGTTCGGCTGACCGATGACGGCGCCGATGATGCCCATGATGACGTCGGTGATAGCGGTGACGATGGGGGTGAAGGCTGCGCCGATGATGACGGCAACTGCGAGGTCAAGAGCGTTGCCCTTGGAGATGAATTCCTTGAATCCCTGGATCATTGTGAGCTCCTGATTGAAGCGCCCCGCTCGTCATGTGGTGTAGCTAAAGCGAGGCCAAGCGTATGCGTCCCGGCGTGGCCGAGAACGGTTTCGGTTACTGCTTCGTCAACGATAATGTCGAGACGAGCAGTGGCAGACGATCCCCATTGGGATGCGTCGTTTACTGACACTGAGGATATAAGTGCTTGATTAGTCAATAAAGATGCTGAACAGGTGTTTACGTCACAGTTGTCAGGAAAACCCCATAAAACCACGGAGTCTCCGGCCTCGAGTGGGGGGACTTGTGTCCTATCTAATATGATAGAAATCAGGTTTTGTCCGGGTTTTAAACTTCGTCCTAACGCTGATCCTGCCATGACGCTTTCTGAGAGGATTGTGCCTTTCGTGGCTGGCTCTCCTGTCCAAGTAGCGGGTAAGACGTCGGCCGAGGTAATGGCGTCGGCGGGAACGATCCGTTCTGGGACCTCGATTGATGTGACCGTCGAAGAGTCGATGGCGTCCCCGCGTTCAATGTCGGTGGCGAGGATCAACACTCGATGCCCGCCAGGGTGGGGGATCAAGGTCAAAGCGATTGCTCCGATGGTGAACACGAAGATGATGGCGAGTCCAAGCCTGCGGATCGTCGTGAATGAAATGCGTCTGGTCATGCCTCAAGTAAAAGCAAGCAGTCGCAGCCTCGCACCTGAGCGAAACGGAAACTGTGGATAAGTGGCCCTTAGCGCGAATTGTGGATAAGTCGCGTGTAGCCGCTGGGAGTCAGCACTCCGTTCACCTGCTGATCGTGAGGCTCAACGGGCAGATAATCGCGAGGATCGGAGAAAAACTCGTCTTCGAAAACTGCGGCGATAATCGGAACACCAGGCCGAGCGTGCTCGAGCGCCCGGTCGTACCATCCGCCACCCTGCCCAAGACGGACTCCTCGCGCATCCACAGCCAGTGCGGGTACAACGATCAGGTCGGCTTTTGCCAATTCGTCGGCGCTCTCTATACGCGTAGGAGTAAACCGCGGGCCAATAGACACAATAGATTCCAGCTTCGCCTGAGTTGACTCTGCCGCCTGCGGGCGCGAATCCACGTACGTCCAGGCCACGCCAGTGACTGCCTTCCCATCTGGGTCGACGAGGCCGGGAATCAAACACCGCTCACACGCTTGAAGTAGCCCGGCAGTGTCAGGTTCGCTGGGGCTTGAAATGAAGAGAGCGGGAAGAAAACTCGCGCCCTGAGCAGGGGGAGAGGACACAGAGGTAAGCGCAGCCTCGTCAATTGGCGAAGAGGATACAGACGCGGAAGAAAAACCGAAATCTGCTAGCACCTCGGGCCACAACGCAGTCAACTGAGCGCGTTCACGCACACGCTGATCGGCGGAAGTACAGACCCGACGCTGACTCCGTTGTGCGCGGATTCTCGTGCGAATGAGGGCTTTGTCCTCGTGTATCACTCGGTTTTGCTCCTGCTCGAACTAGGGTGGAGACCATGATCGAACAGCAGGAGCCTGTCACCCGCGCGGTTGTTCCCGCCGCGGGACGCGGTACCTGTTTCCTGTCGGTCACAAAGTCTGTTCCAAAAGAAATGCTACCCATCGCCGGGCACCCAGCGATCGAATACATCGTCAAAGAAGCAAGTGACGCTGGCATCGACAACATCCTCATGGTCACCAGAACCGGAAAACAAGCAATCGAAGACTACTTTGATGCGGATCCGGCGCTCGAAGCCGAACGCGAAAAGCCTTCCATCGACCAGGTCCGCTCCGACCACGCGATCGTCGGACGCAACATTTTTTCCCCCATCGTTTTCGACGCGCTCGAAAACATCACTCCAGGAAGCGGCGGCGAATACCAGCTGACCGACGCATTTGCCCAGCTCATCGCCACGCCGCGCGAAAACAGTGGCGGACTGTACGGTGTCATCATCGACGAACCCCGATACGACACCGGCGACAAACTCGGCTACCTTGGAGCCACCATTGCCTTTGCGCTCGCCGACCCAGACATGGGACCGGCGCTACGTGAATATCTGAACACCCAACCGAATGAGGCCTGATGCGAAGCGTTGCAGAGTTCTACCAAGACTGTCTTTCAGCCGTAGCCCAGCAGCCACCACTGGACGTGCAACTCGCGGACGCAGTGTCCTGCGTTCTTGCCGAGGACGTTGAAGCTCCCTTCGATCTTCCGGTCGCTGACCTTGCAGCCCGCGACGGCTACGCGGTGCGTTCCGAAGACCTCGCCGGTGCTCGCCCCGACAATGAGCTCTCCCTGCGCGTCACCGAAGAAATTCGCGCGGGCGACGTGAACCCCGCGGCACTGGTGCCCGGAACCGCGATTCGTATCGCCTCTGGTGCCCCGATGCCGGCCGGTGCCGATTCAGTGATCGCTCTTGAATTCACTGACCACGGCATGGCGCAAGTCAACGTTCGAACCCAGCCGGCAGTCGGCGAGAATATTCGTCGAAAGGCAGAAGACGTTGAAGAAGGCGAAATCGTCCTGCGAAAAGGAACCCGCGTTGGTGCCCGCCAGGTCGCGTTGCTTGCAGGCGTGGGGCGCTCGCGCGTGTACGTTCACCCGCGTCCTCGCGTCGTCATCCTGTCCATCGGCGACGAAATTGTTGAACCCGGCGAAAAAGCGCGTCCTGGCACTGTCTTTGATGCAAATGGCCACGCCCTCTCAACGGCTATCGCCGATGCCGGCGCTCAGACCTTCCGCGTTGCCGCGGTTCCAGACGAACGCCACGTCCTGAGCGAAACCATCGAAGACCAGCTTGTTCGCGCAGACCTGATCCTGACCACCGGGGGTATCTCGCACGGTTCAGGCGACACGGTCCGCGAGGTCCTGTCCACGCTGGGCACCGTCCGTTTCGACAACATTGCCGCGTGGCCGGGACACATTCTCGGCGTCGGAACTGTCGGGGGCGACGACAACGGTGAGGGTGGAACCCCGATCTTCTGTCTTCCCGGCGACCCGGTCTCTGCCCAGGTCTGCTTCGAAGTCTTTGTTCGCCCAGCACTTCGTCATATGCAGGGCTGGACACAGCTGACCCGCCCCTCCGTGAAGGCCGCCGTCGACCGTTCTTGGTACTCACCGCGAGGCCGTCGGGAATTCGTTCGTGTCCGCCTAGTCGGCGACCCCAAGACCGGTTACCAAGCGAAGGTCATGGGTGCTCCCGCATCGCTCCTGCTCAGTGCGCTCGCGGAATCCAACGCGCTTGCCATCGTCCCTGAAAGCACAACTAACGTGCATACGGGTGACATGTTGCAGTGCTTGGTTCTTGAGTGATTCTGAGACCCGCTCGCTCTTACCTGTTAGTGATCAGCCGTCACCTGCTGTCTGCCAGTCGCTAGCTTGCTTCAGCCCGACCAGTCGTCGACTACGTAGAGGACCAGATCATGTTTGGACACTTCATCCGGATCTGGGGCAGAACTCTTGATGAACTGAGCCTTGAGGTCCGCGACCCAGTCGGTGAAGGGTTCATGCACGGACGAGCGGCCTCGTCGATGACGAAAACGGTGGAGCACGAAGGTAGCGCGAAACCCAAGAAGGGGCAGGCGGAACTGCACCCGAAATTGCTACGAATTCGGCCTGCTTTTGCCGGCGCTCACACGGCGATCGACCGAGTGCGACGCGAGAACGCCGACTGGCTACAGCCCTGGGAAGCAACCCTGCCACCGGACACGTACGGCAACGAAGGTCAGACGCTCGGCGAATATAGGCGCACCATCGACAGGGCTCAACGCGCGGGGCGGGCGCTGGTGATGAAGCTTGAAATCGGTGGCGAGATTGCCGGACAGTTCTCGCTGACCAACGTGACGCACGGGGCGATGTCATCGGGGGTGCTCGGCTATTGGCTTGCGAAAAAATGGGCTGGACGAGGGCTGGCAACATTCACCTGCGCGGCGATCATCGACCTGGTTATCGGCGAACTGGGACTCCACAGGATCGAGGTTGTGATCCGACCCGAGAACTCCGCATCGCTGGGAGTTGCTCGCAAACTCGGGCTACACCGTGAAGGCCTGCGACCGCGCTACATGCATATCGACGGTGCGTGGGCGGATCATGAAGCGTTTTCGATTGACACGGAGTCTCTGCCGTCCGGTGGATTGGTGAAGAAGATTTACGGTCACGCGATCGGCCAGTAAGTGTCGCGTACGAGGTCCCAACCGGTGGTGTTGCCTAGTTTTCGTGTGGGCTGAACGCGCAGTCGTGGCGTGGTCTCCATGCGGGCTGAGTGTGCAGCCGTAGCGTGGCTGGTGGGGCTGATGTTGTGATTGTTGCACGTGTGAAAGTGGCTTTGAGCAGGAAACACAACACGCGCCCACCCCACCAGTCAAACGCAGTTGAAAACCCATAGCGTTGTCCCGTGGAGTTTGGCGGAATCATCATCATTGCAACGGTAGTGACACTACTGGGGCTGATTCCCCTGCTCGCTGCCCGACAAAATGCGAAAACTTTCAGCCGTGAAAGTGACCGTTTCTCAACGGGCATGAAGCTCCTCAACAATAATGAAAGCAACCGCCAAACCTGCGGTCGATCTACTGGGCAGTTGCTCGGTGTTCGTCGCACAATTACGCAAAGGGCAACGATCGTCATGGCAGATCAAGCTGCAATGAATGCGAAGATTCGTATCGAGCACCGCGCAAATAAAGCCGTGCGTGAGATCGCTAAGCTTCGTGCGCGTCGTGCTGCGCGCCTCGCCGCTGAAGCGGCTGCAGGTCGCCGTCGCCTTGGAGTCAGCGCCACCTGCGCTGGTCTGACCGGACTGGTTGCCATCGTCTGTGCCGCGCTTTCGGCGTCGTTCCTCTGGACTCTGATCCCTGCAGCTCTGCTTGTCGTGTCCCTGGTTGCCTCGCGCATGGCGGCAATTCGTTCCGACAAAGCAAACGAAGCTGAGCTCGAATTGCTTGAAAACCTGCGCAACGCAGCCTCGGCTCGAGGAGCCCGCAAGGAAGAATCCGCACCCGCCCCGAAGGGGCAAAAGGACGACCTCTTCGCCGGTATCACCGCAGATTGTTCCACGTCTCGTGCGACGGTCTCCCTTGCATCGCACGCACTTGAAAAGGTCGAGCTGGAAGCATCCGCTTCTACTTCGCTCGCCGAATCTGGTGGCACCAACGTGATCGAGATGCCCGATGCGTCCGCCGATGCGGTCAGCGGTGAAGCTCAGACGGACCTCGTCAATGCTGAAGACGAAGCCGAAGAACTTGCACTGACCGGCACCACCGTTGAGCGCCGCACATGGACCGTCAATCCGATCCCCGCGCCACGATACGCAACGCGCGGTCGCGTCGCCGGTCGTTCGGTCCACATTGACACCGATATCCGCGGAATCCCGAAGGTTGGCGTGGCCGTGCCGGCTCGCCCGATCGCAGCAACTGTCGCCGAGAACGCCATGACCACCGAACAGGTCGTCGCAGACCAGGCTGTTGCGCTTGACTTGGACGCTGTGCTGGATGCTCGTCGCGCGCAGTAACTGACACCCGCGCTGATGCTTTGACTTTTGTGGAGGCTCACCCGTACACCAGGTGAGCCTCCGTTCACTATGTGCGCTTCTCTACGCACGTTCGAAGGCCGAAGCGTTTGAGATCGGTGCCTCGTCCCTGAGTCTTCGTTTTCCGTTTTTCATCGCTGCCCGTTGGGTGCTATGCTAAACGGGCACCTGGGGCTATGGCGCAGTTGGTAGCGCGTCTCGTTCGCAATGAGAAGGTCAGGGGTTCGAATCCCCTTAGCTCCACCATGAGGAGTCCGAACGGTGAAAAAGCCTTCGGGCTTTTTCATTAGTAAGGACGACGAAATAGTGCGTAATCCGTCAAGGATTACTAGCACCACTAGAACGTTCATTTTGATACGAAGTGAACGTCCTGTTTTTATGCCCTAAAACGTGGCGTTTCGCCCTGTCGGGGTAGCTTTATGGGTTTCGGAAGTCTTCCTGGTTAGGTATGTGACTTATCGCTGGCTCGGCACAGTTTGTCAGATTTCCGGTAGTCTGAAAGGCTCCGAGAAGTAAGCTGCAAGAAATATCTCCATCCGCCAAAAGTGTGCGAGTCGCTAAAACTTTGCGGTTTCACAGGATAGATCTATAGCCTAGAACGATCGTGGAGTAACTGTCCGAAGCCAGACCTTCTAAATTAAGCAGTAAAAGTTTGTCACGTTTTTCGTAGGCATTCATTCCAAATCACCGTTAATAGATGATTTGATTACCAAAAATCATTACTTACGTATAACGATTGCTATAGCTATCAATATGTGTAATGGAATTCTAGCTAATTTACTATATTTGTTTGCCTATATTCCTATAGGTGTAACCACCTATCTGAGCTCAACGGGCTGGTCTTGTGGATAAAGTAGTGGTACTTTATGAGAGTAGATTCAGCTAACGACACTGGACAGGAAGTTCTCATGCGCAACCTCAAGGGCGTGCCCGGTTCTTTTGTAACGCTTGCCGGCAGAGCATTGCTTAAGCCAGTTCACGTTTTTAGAAAATCTCTGATCGTAACCTTGGCCTGCGCTTTGGGTCTCACGCTATCGACCCCGTCCTTGGCTCAAGCTGAGGATCTGCAGATGAGCTCTCAGGCTGACGAACAAAGCGTCAGTCCGGCGCCAGTAAGCACTCCAGAAGTTGAAACTGATACCCAGCTGGGCGATGGTCTGGAGATCGGGCCAGAAATTATTGGGCAACCCGTGGGTGCTGTCAAGAAACCGACTGTTGATAATGTATCTGCAGGAGATAAAACTGTTTCTGGAAAATTAACGATCGGAGCCGGTCAACGCAAGGCAAGAAAGCTAGACGTGACGATTCACGTGACCGTGAATCGTCAAGCAGGTGGAACCGAAGAAAAAACGGTCACTATTTCATACACAAACAGAAAAGCAGATTGGTCCGTAGCTTTAGATAGTGGACTTGTAGCAGGCGATAAAGTCACTGTGAAGCAAGAGGCCGGTGGCGACATTTCTGAAGGCGTTGTTCTGGAAGTCAAGAAAGGCCTGAACGACCAGCATAAAGATGAGCTCAAGATGCCGTCTGGTGAAATCTGGATAGAACAGACAGTTGCTAATATAGTCAACGCAGAAGAGCAAGCAGAAGCTTTGAGATTGGTGAAGGAAGAAAATCCTGAAATAGCTGGCGACATAGCATCTGTTGAACTAAAAATTAATGGAACTTCTCAGCCTAAGATTAATGTGACTTATACTGACACCACAACATCAGGTGAAATTGAGGCTCCAAGTTTAACAGTAAAACAAGTAACTGAAACTTCAAGGCACGCTGAGATTAGCGATATTACCGTTGTTGACACTGTTATTAAGGGGAAGTTGCAGGGCACAGCACCTTTTGATGGCGTAAAGGTCCAAATATCTACGAGGCTTTCCGCGAATAGTATAGATGCTTTTAACAGTGGGAAATGCACGGTTGATAAAAATTCGTCTGAACCCGTAGAAGTAAGCGTAGATTCTACTACCGGCGAGTTCACATACACCATTCCGGGTACTGTTGGTCTTCCCCGTACTCAAATAGTTGGTGTTTCTGTAAAAGAAAAGAACAAGTTTGTGTCGTGTGGGACCTCCAATGTTATACTGGCTGCCCCCCAAAAAACAGAAGTTCGAGATCCCAAAAAGCTAACAGATGACGATAAAAAAGCCATCGATAAAGCGATTAGAGACGCAAATACAATAAATGGCGTATCTAAACTCCCAGATGGAACTGGATTCGATGTTGGGGGCGTACCTGCATTTATTGAATTTGATGAAGACGGAAATGTTACAATAATAGGCCCAAATAATATAGTCATTGATAGATTTGATAACGGTAGCCCGGTATTCGCTAAAAATGACGATGGAACCTATAAACTAAAAGATGAATCTCAAGTTATTAAATATCCTGCAAAAGATCTGGTGAAAAATATTGCACCTAAATCTCCTGCGATTGCGGTAGATACGGATAAGGGTGAAGTAACTATTACCCCGCCTGCCTATGATAACGCCGGTGATGATACCGACTTGATGTCCTACACGATTACCTACAAGGACGCTTTAGGAGCGGAGAAAACCATCACAGCGACGCGAACCGTGGACGATGCTTCCGGCAAGACCACTTGGACAGCCGATAATGCCACGGTTGATGCGAACACTGGCGTGATTACTCTGAAAGTTGAAGACATTGAAGTTGGGGGAACCGTCACAGCAACTGCGAAGGACAATGGCGGTCTGGAGGGTGACACCGATAAGCTTGATTCAGTTGTGGCCAATAAGACCCTCGAAACTGCCACTGTCAGCTATGACCGCAACGGTGGTACCGGCGAAATGGCAGATAAAACCGTAAATAAGGGTGCTGAATATGAGATTCTAGCCAGTGCTTTTACGGCTCCAGAAAACGAGAAATTTAAGACCTGGCAGATTGGCACTACCGAGCTCAAAGCTGGAGAGAAAATCCGAGTTAAGGAAGACACCACTATAAAAGCTATTTGGCAAGATTATGAGGTGAAGGTTTCCTATAACGCTAATGGCGGTAGTGGCGCTATGACGGGCAAGACCCTGAAGAAGGGTAGTAAGTACACGGTGTTGCCTAACGGTTTTACTGCTCCGGATGACACCCAGGAATTTAAGGCTTGGGAGGTTGATGGTCAGGAAGTGGCGCCGGGTACCAA